>NZ_JBBMEK010000265.1:0-4589 GCF_040096555.1 Coprococcus intestinihominis
TGTATCAAAGATAAAATTGCCCAATGAGTAAAAAATCATCTTATCTCCGACGGTCTCATAGTTCATCGGCACATGCGGATGATGACAGACAACCAGATCTGCCCCCATCTCCAGATACGCATGATAACGATCTCTTGTATACGGAGAGGGAATTGCTGTAAATTCCTCACCGCCATGGGCTACAACCACACACCAGCGGCATTTTGTCTTAATCTCCTGAATGGTGCTGCGAATGATCTCCATCTCGCTCCAACTAAGGCAGCCGCCCTTGTCTTCTCCGGCAGGTTTACAGCCGCGCTGATAGCCCACGGCAAAAAGGCCGATACCTCCGGCTTCATCCAGTATCAATGGTCTGGCCGCTTCTGTCATATTCATGCCGACACCAATGGTCTTTGCACCAAATTTCTTTGCTTCCTGAAGTGTCAGGGCCAACCCGTCCTGTCCGGCATCCATAATGTGATTGTTGCAGAGATTCCAGATATCTGCGTGAATATCTCTCAAAACCTTTTCTGCATCAGGATGGATCGTATGCATCAGACGCATCTCAGCTGCCTGTGTCAGTGTCGCCGTATTGTCCACTAAGGGGCCTTCCACGTTAGCCACAACATGATCTGCACTGGTCAGAAATTCTGTAATCTCCGGAGCCAGAAGGTCTTCGTCCTCCCATTTCTTCTCCATATATTTATCAAAACCGATATCGCCGGTAAAGGCGATTGTTGTATTCTTTTTCAATTTCTTATACCTCTGTCTGTTTTCTTCCGCTAACACTGAGCAGAAATGTCTGTCCGGCACAATACCTGACTACTCCAGCCCGCAGACATCCACCATCTTGCCCAGATTGCCTACACAAAGTGCATCTTCTGTATTCACATAACAAATCTTAAAATCGCATTTATGCTTCAGTTCATTAAAACTTCGGATCAGTATCTCCAGCGCCTGATTGTTACCTTCCGGTGCATAATCACTGATGATCACCAATCTGTACATTTCATTGCTGATCTCAGCCGCCTCTACAATCTGCTCCTCTTCGCCCGGCATAAAATCATTCAAAAGATCATAGCATTGCAATAGTGTTCCGCTTATACTGTAAGCTGTAGCAAACTCTTCCGGTGTTTCTCTGAAACCTTCCTCATAAACAGTAAAAGGACGGACAATACCTTCTCTGCTGCCATAAACAAAAGCCTGACCAAACATCAGAGCCCCCATCTTCTCATAAAAAGTCTGTGCATCCCACAGGGCTTCTGTTACTTCCCGCAGACGTTCTGCCTGATGCTTGCCCGGATGCATTTCCCGCAGTATACAGTAGCATACATATACATTATCCGTCTCTGATTTTTCTTTTTTCATGAAAGCCTCCTACTGAATGAAATCTTCTCCTGTCTCTGTCTTCCACTCTGAACTGTGCTCATCTGCTTCTCTATTATCATCATATATCCAAAAGCAAATGTCAATGCATTTTTATACGAAAAGGCCAATAAAATGTAAAAACAGCCGGCAGTGATCTGACCTTATCGTCCAATACCTGCCGGCTGCTGTTCATTCAACACAATCGTTTTTATTTGAGGGCACTCCTTCACAGCACCTCTCGTATTTATTTCTTCTTACGTATCTTCTTAATAATACTAACCACCGCAAATATCACCGCAAACAGAATCACAAAGTACGGAATACTGGCCACAAACCAGATGCACAAATTCTTTGCACTCTCCGCAATGGCTCTCAGACTGTTTTCAAGACCATTCAGCATCTTCTGTCCGATAGAAAGCTCACCGGTCGGTGTCTCATTCTTCACTTCCTGAATGCTGATATTCACGGTGTCGTAATCCACCTGATTATCATAAACTTTCAGCTGAGACATATAGGATTCCAGCTCATAACGCACATCCGTCAAACGGGACTGGATACTCATGGTATCCTCCACTGTCTTCGCCTGCTCCATCAACTTCATCAGCTGCTCCTGCTCTGCCTGAAGTGCTTCCACATGACTCTTCAAATCTGTATAAGTCAGCGTTACATCCTCCACATTCTCCGATTTACTTGTCACATTGGCCATTTCTCCAACCGTTCCGAGAAAATCATCGGTTTTATCCTTTGGAATCCGCAGTGTCAGAGAAGCATATCGACTGTTCTCTGTATAATAGCTGTTGCCATTGACATAAGAACTTTCCACATATCCGCCAAGATTCTGTGTCTCCTGCTGCAGCTGTGTCACCAGATTGTCAAAATCTGTTGTCTCCGCGTCAAGATTAAATGTACGAATCAGCTTCCGGCTGCTTTGACCATTTTCTGTATCTGCACTGTTTGCCGTTTCTTTGCCATTTTCTGCCGTCCCCGCTTCATCCGCTGATGCCTCTGCAACCTCAGTTCCTACCGCCGCTGAAGCCTCATTCTCACTCAACACGACAGCTCCGCCTGATGAATCGGCATCCGCTCCGGTACCCGCTGCAGCGGCCGCATAATTCATGCCGTTATAGTCGGCCGGTGCAGCTTCTTCACCATCACCCTCTGCTGAATAAGCTTCTGCTCCGTCCACTGAATAAGCATCCATGCCATAACTGCTTTTTGATGCTGCCGAAGCCGTTCCATTAGATGCGCCTGCTCTGAACATACCGCCTGCACCCTGAGCTGTACCTAATACAATGATACAAACTGCACACACTGCTGCCGATGTCTTCCATGTACTGCCGCCGGAAAAGATCTTCCCAAGTTTTGCAAAAAAACCTGTCCTTACTTTCTTCTCAGTCCGCACTTCCTTCTCAGGAAGATTGCTCTCAATCTTTGCCCACAGGTCCGGTGCATCGGATTCTGCCATTTTCTTGTAAGCCATTTCAACCTCTTTCTCTGTCATACGCCGACCCTCCTTAACTTTTCCAGACTGTTTTGATATTTCCATGTCACTGTTCCCATAGGAATGCCTAAAACCTCCGCAATTTCCTTAAATGTCATCTGTCCTGCCAGCTTCATTGTCATAATCTGCCGCTCTGTCTCCGGCAGTTTTTCTACCGTCTCTCTGAAATTCATCCGACCGACTACTTCATTTTCCATAGAATCAGCTATTCCCGCGGCTGTATCAGCAGCTGATGCCTCCGGCACTTCCTCTGTCAGCTGTTCTCGTCCGGCCTTTCTCATAAAATCAATGGCCATATTTCTGGCAATCACAGTCATCCATGTCTTATGACCACTCCCGGCCTTATACTGATCAGCCATATTCCACAGCTTAATAAAAAATTCCGCTGTCAGGTCCTCAGCATTCTCCTTATTCTTCACAACACCCCTAATTACTGCATATATATACGAAATATACGCTTCGTATATTTCCTTCAGACCCGTTTTGTCACCCTTTTGCATACGGCGCATACACCGGTCAAATTCCCGATTATTCACACGGCCACCTCACCTTCATCTCATTCAGCTCAAACACATTCCATTCTTTTGTAATCATCCGATTTGTTAAATTCATTACTTAAGTTGCCTTCTATCATCATATACGATTTCAAATCCATTTTTTATGGGGACTTTTTGATTTTTTATCAAAATACAATGATCAATCACCAAATGCATTCCACAAAAACACAAAAGCTGCAAACAACTCAATGTCTGCAGCCTTCAACTGTCTATTCATTATTCTTCTGTAAACGCTTATGTCTGCTCTCACAGGCATTCATAACGCTATAAAATATTAAATCCGTGCGTTTAGCTTCGAATCCGACCCATAAACGTTACCGCTGCAGTTGGCTCAGCCCAGGCACCCTCACGGCACACGGAAGATCCAGCTTAGTGCTGCTCCATTCCTGACCTGACACGGTTCACTGGTTCCCGTTGCGCGAGACCCAAACGTCAACGCTACTTACAGCGGGCTGCTCTACAAATCAAGACCCTCGGCTGAAACATCACCCCTGCTGTAGCGGATTGCAGGTACAGGGCACCGCTATCTCCCCGGCTGCACGGAAGCTTTATAACATATTTCAGCACATGGTCAGCCCATGTTTGTTCATTATACCCCGAAAAAGGGCACTCTGTCAAGCGAAACCTTCCCTGCTTTCATCTGCTTTTATCGGCTGTTTCCAACTGCCGTTTTCCATCCGGCTTCGTCTATCCGTTTTCATCCAGCAATGCCATCACTTCCTTCGACAATTGACCATAGGTACAGCGTCCATCCTTGTCCGGCAGATCAGTTGGCCTGTGGATCACCCTATAATTTTTTCTTTTCCTGCCTTCGTTTTCCATAATGCCTGTGTAATATTCAAACATCCATCCTTTGTGTCTGTTATCCGGCGGCACCCAGAAAATCTCAGAAAGTTTATTATAAACCGCCGTCGGCATCTCTGCCTGCCTGATATCATTTTTTGTTACCAGTAAATAATTTTTTTCAGCATGTTCAACTGCACAACGATTAAAAAGCCGGACCTCCTGACAAACAGGAAAACATTCCTTCGGTAAAGAGGAAAGAATGAAATGAAATGGCACCAACGTTCCTGACAGGACCTCTTCCATATCCAGCATATGATCCAGAAAATCATCCTCCAATTGCTTTGTTCCCTCTTTTCTCCCAAAATCGTATGCCCGCAAAGACTGAATGAGGGGCAGCA
>NZ_JBBMEK010000266.1:0-4518 GCF_040096555.1 Coprococcus intestinihominis
AAATGACTTTTCCTCATCACTCATATTTTTTATATTATTAAGCATTTCACACGCAACCGTTGCCATGGAGTGAGTGCTACTGTTTTTCCAATTCCACCACGTTGTTTTTATCTTTTGAGTTATTGATTTATTACTTTTAGCAACAACGTTATTTGAATGAACTCGGTAGCTAAAGTGAGGTTCCTGGTCCCAGTATATTTTTCCAAAACTCATTGCATATAACATTAACACCACATCATGCATTGGAATACACTGTAATTTTTTTTCTATAATAAATCGTCTAAGAGCGTCATCGAAAACCATAGAACACCCTTGTGTGACGCCTGAAACAAAAAGCTTTTCCATACTTATCTCAGGCACTTTTTTACATCTTTTTTCATCAATAATAATTCCATTTTCATCAATGATTCTACAATTACACGCACAGAAATGAGTATTAGAATTTAATTGTTTTATAGCAACTTCTAGTTTATTGGGGTCCCACACATCATCTTGATCACAAAATGCATAATAGTCAGCCTGTATATCTTGTTTCATAAGTAGTTGCCAAAAACTCATTGCAGGGCCAGCATTACTTTCCTTGTATAAAACAATGGCCATCCTTGTTTTCCATTTTTCAATTATTTTAAAGGTATCATCCGTGCTTCCATCATCCCTAATATAAACGGTTACATCTTCGACAACTGTCTGCTGTGCAAGACTTTTTAACTGTTCATTTAAATAGGAATGGCCATTATATGTTGACATTAAAACTGCGATATTCATAAAAATCCTCCGTAAACTGAAGTTCATATTTACAGAGAATTTAGAACCTCAGTTATATCAATATATCTATTTTTCCCAAACGGCTCATAAGAAGCCATTATAAAATCATGCTTGGGGAATTGGTGGATAACTGTGTACCCCCCCCCACTCAGATTTGGCCATTCTTTACATGTAAAAAACAATTTATTCTTATACGGTAATCCCATAAACCTATTCACTTCTGTTTCAGTACAGCCATTCTGATCATTAAACTTCACAAGCAACTTATTCCAGTTAATACGCTTAATACGGCGTTCCCATTTTTCTCTCGCTTCTTTTTCACTGTGATAATGAAGAAAAAACAACCCGATAGTATTCTTCCCATTAGATAAAACCCCAACTGGATATGTACCAAATCTTTTATCACCTGATACTTGAGGAGCATCTTTCCACCGAGACTCTTCTGGATTAATAAATATGAGCTTACCATTGATGTAGCCTTTTAAGTCAGACAAAAATTCAATGTAGTCCTTTGCCATAAAGAACATTCCGACTGTAGGTGATTCCTTTGGCAAATTGTAAGATTCATAAATCATACCACCCCAACAATTATTGGAGATGATTGTAAAGTCTGTAGACTTTAGTTGCTTTTTGCGATGATTAGCCAATCTCACGCGCCAATATTTCAATATTTTTAATCTTAATCCTTCATATGTAGGCATTTCTTATGTCCTTTCAATTTCGAACTTTTACTACAAACGAAATACAAGTTATCATATATTTTTTTTAGTTTTCCTGCTCCTGTTTGAATATCGTATCCAGCAGCTTTTATCTCATTAAAAATCTTATCCTTATTCCCACTACGATCTTGTATCGTCAACTTTTCTATATCATCAACCCAAACTGTCGGCGATTCCTTAATTGATTCAAATTTAACCAGCGATGTTATCGCACATTCTTTCGTAATCGAATCTGAGATAATACAAGGCAACCCAGAAATTTGCCATTCAATCACAACCAACGGCAATCCCTCATATAAACTTGGCAACAGCATCACATCAAACGCTGACAAATAATCTGAAACATTGTCGACCGCTCCAGTAAAGATAACTCGGTTTTCCAAACCCAAATCAACAACTTTCTTTTTTATCTCATCTAATGTGGATCCTGTTCCAATAAGTACAAGATATGCGTTTTTCGCTTTTTTATATAGCTCATCAAAAATCCGAATCAAGTATTCATGATTTTTTTGTGTATTAAACCGTCCAACATGTCCTATAACTACAGCGTCTTTTGGAATCTTCAAACTTTTTCTATATTGCACACGTTTTTCAGAATCGTATTCATACTTTTGCAAATTTCGTCCATTTGGAATAACAACAAACTTTTCTTCACCAAACATCCATTTTCCCGCGTCCCGCCCACACGCAAAAGCAACTGTGTAGGTTCTGTTAAATAGTGGGCGCAGCATTTTATCTGCTTTTCTATTCTCGCATGTGGTATTGTGGCTATGTGCTATTCTAACCTTACAACCAGCCAACATGGCTGCCAGAAGTTCAACACTCATAATAGCACTGCTACCATGAACATGAACGATATCTATTTTCTCTTTCGCTATATATCTATACAAACTCAAAAAGTACTTAATGATATTTGTTTTTCTATAAGGGATTGAAACAACCTTACAACCGACTTTTTCAACTTTCTGGACGATACTTTTCTCAGCTCGATTTGTTGCTAAAACTCGTATATCCATGTCAGATTTATCCATTGCTGTCATATATTCAACAATACAACTGAGTATTCCATCCGCAAACAGCCCGCCAGTTGGAATCTGAAGAATTTTCATTGATTTCACCCCCCCTCATTTGTTTAGGACTTTGGGCATAATTCCTTGCAGGCATGACACCCAACACATTTATTTAACTTGCATACAGTTTTCATATACTCTCATTTTCCTTCAGTATTTTTGTGAAAATACACTCTATAATTTCTGGATCAATCGTCTCAGAAAATTTTCTTGCAAATAGATTCTTGTTTTCTAGCAACATGTTTTCATCTGACTTATGGAATGTATACGGGTTTCCATTTTGTCCTCTTGCCCAATCGATAAAACGGGCATTTTCCGCCATTCCATCTTCTGAAATGTAGAGTTTATCTTTAAAGCCGCAATTATATGCCACTGTTTGAACAAATAGTTCATCTGCGCAGTTCGTACACGAAAAGGCTATGGTTATTTTTTCTCTTTGCTTAAGAATCTCCGTTACCAAATCATTTGTAATGCTGACCCAGTTTGAACCGTATTTTATCTCCCAATCCAAGTCCTTTACGCGATTAACTCGAAACAAAATCTGGAATACAAGTGATACTCTTTCCAGAAACGTAAAAAAGTCATTCTTCCACTTCTGTGAAAATCTTCTTCGATAATTCTGAAGAAAATGATAATATTTAGCTCTTCTTGATATTTCAGGATCGTTTTTCAGTTTATCCTCATCAAATAAAATAAATTCTTTTCCCTTATTTCTTTCAAAAAAAGTATCGATATCTTTATTGCTTTTTAATGGTAAATCTGCTCCAGAAATCAAGTGGTAGTAATCATACTGTAATGTGTATGCTTTTTCAAAAAGGAACAATTCAACTTGCACTTGGGAAAAGCCGCCCCAAAATACTTCATATTCTTGATAGATGAAAATCCTAGATTTATTTGTAATTTCAAGGAATTTATCTGCCTTGAAATCTATACTCTTTTTATCTATATGAATGTATATGTCATGATTTTCTGCATCTAATAATTGAACCATTTTTTTCAATTGTTCCCAATTATTATGCGCAATTATCAAAAAAGCGTGTCGCATTCGTAGTTCCTCTTATTCAAATAAAGCTCTTTTCAGGTAATCTATTCCTTTTTCTCGAATACCATCTAATATTTGATTAACCATGCAATAATCAATTGGTCTTTGAATTATTTCTGCACAATTATCATTCTTACTTACAGTTCTGTCATTCAGATTTAGTTGACCTAGCAACCCATCGATTCTATCATCTACACATGCCTGCAGAAATGAACCATTATTATTTGGAGCATGAACAGTAATTGTTCCGGTTTTCATAATTCATTTCTTCCCCTCAAACATCTCATCAACAATACTTTCCAGTTCTTCACAGAACTTTGCGTTATTGCTGGTGTTCTTTCCTTCTTTTTTGATTTCGTCATAACCCTCTATGACTCCACCTAGCTTTTCTATATCTTCAACCACTACAATAGTGCCCATTCTGCTTTCTACTTCTTTGCAGAACTTAACCTGGTGGTCGTTGACATGTTCGTTATATTTATATTGTCTAGGCACAACAATTGGTGTCTTACCAATCTGGAGTGGCATGATAAAACTCGAAGGGCCACCGTGAGTGATTACTATTCTTGCCTCTCCTACCATCTTAACCATTTTCTGATAAGGGAAAAGCTTGCTCCACTCGCAGTGTTTAGGCTCATATGTAGAGTACCCGGTTTGCATTACTACTTTTTCATCATGCTCTGCTGCCCATTTATCCATATATTCAACAAGTCTATTAAACTGTTGTTCGTGAGTTCCTACTGTAACAAAAATCATCTTTCCAACTCGTTCCCTTCATTTTTACCATCTATAATCTTTCTCTGCTAAAAACGAGAAAAAGACAACTTAAAAAATACTTCCTAAGTTAACTGCCTTCGGGTACACTTTCTTCATTTCTTCCCATTCCACAATGAACTTATCTGCCACTGGATAGCAGAGTTTT
>NZ_JBBMEK010000267.1:0-4515 GCF_040096555.1 Coprococcus intestinihominis
CCGTTCCACAGGTAATCATCTGCATTTCCAGGTCGAGGAGAATGGTGTGGCTGTCAATCCATTGTTATATCTTGAGGGCAACGGAACAAGCAGTGAACTGCAGCGTATGGACCCGATGAAGGATATTGTCAGCGGTACAAAGGTTGTTCTGGAGAAGAAGGATATAGAGACTTCAGGGGAGGATGCACAGAACGCAGCTGTCGAAGAAACAGAAGCGGCAGAATCCATTGCGGAAACAGACAGTCAGAAGCAGCAGAAAGAAACAGCGGTTGAGACAGCAGAGATTGCGGACTCGGCCAAGCAGATTGTTGACAAGGCTGTCAAAACGGAGAAGAAGACAATCAAATAATACAGCGCAAAGCGCGGTGATTTAGCAAATAACTAAAAATAACAAAACCGGTATTCAGCCATCAGCTGAATACCGGTTTTGTTATTTAAAAGCTTTGTTAGCTACAATTTTAAAAATTGAAATATAAAGATGCAGCCTGAACAGCAGGTCATTAATTGAGGAAGTTCTCAATGATCACCGCTTCAGCTTCTTCTTCTGTCATACCGAATGTACGGAGTTTGATCAGCTGTTCGTCGTTAATACGGCCAATAGCCGCTTCATGGATGATCTGTGCATCGATATGGTTGGCATTGATCTCAGGAATAGAGCTGATGGATGCCTTGTCCATAATGATGGAGTCACACTGGACATGTGCATGACAGGCATTGTTGCCGATGGCCTTCGGATGGAAGATCTGATTGGATGTGCCTTTGGCAACAGAACGGGAAATAATACGGGCAGAGCTGCCTTCACCGTTCAACTTCACCTCCATGTTGGAAATAGCATGCTGAGCGTCATGGGTCATCAGTTTCTCTGTGACATAAAGTTTGGCATTTGGTCCGAGTTCAACGAAGGTTTCACGCTTGGTAGAGTCAACACCTTTGATCTGGGTGGTCTCCAGGGTGAAAACAGAATTCTCACCCACATAAATCTTCGTTACCGGGTTGAGAATCTTGCCGCCGGTGCCGTTTCCTTCAGCGTAGTGGTTCTCGACATACTTCACATTGGCATTTTTGCCGACATGGAAAGTATGAATACCATCGTGACGTGTTTCGCTGCATCCTTCACCGTGGATACCGCAGCCGGCAACGATGGTGACATCCGCGCCGTCTTCTACATAGAAATCGTTGTAAACAACATCAAGACCGGGTTCGGACATAACAACAGGAATATGCACCTGTTCATTCTGTGCTTCACTGCTGATTCGGATATCGATGCCCGGAAGGTCGGTTTTCTTCACAATAGCAATATGGCGGCTGTCACCATGACAGACAGCCATACCGTTTAATCGGAGATTGTAGGCGCCTTCCTGTTTGAAGCCATAGGAATCAATCACCTTTAATACATCTTCTGTTACCTGATTAAGCTTCACAGTAATCGCCTCCTTTCTGCTGACCATAACAGCAGGCCTCCTGGGAGGATGTGTCTAAGAGTGTCGGAAGAATCTCTTCGGCAGGCCCGATTCGGTCAATCTTGCCGTCGGAGATGACCATGATCCTGTCCGCCATACGGATAATACGTTCCTGATGGGAGATAAGGATCAGACTCTCTTTCTTCTCCTTGTGAATCTGTTCAAACTTCTTGATCAGCATAGAAAAGCTCCAGAGGTCAATGCCGGCTTCCGGTTCATCAAAAATGCAAAGCGTATGCTGTTTGGCAAGAACCGTTGCAATTTCGATACGTTTCATTTCACCGCCGGAAAGGGTAGCGTCTGCTTCTCTGTCAATATATTCCTGGGCACAGAGACCGACACTGCTGAGAAAACCGCAGCATTCGCTCTCGCTGAGGGTTCTTCCTGCTGCAAGATTCAGAAGGCGGCGGACGGTCATGCCTTTAAAACGCGGCGGCTGCTGGAAAGCGAATCCGATGCCAGCCTGGGCACGTTCATTGATGGAGAGGTCTGTAATGTCTTCTCCGTTTAAAATAATTCTGCCTGAAGTGGCTTCATTGATACCCATGAGCAGCTTGGCAAGTGTGGATTTGCCGCCGCCGTTTGGGCCTGTGATGACAAGCATTTCGCCATCGGCAACATTAAAACTGATGTCGGAGAGGATCTCTGCCTGACGGCCATCATCCCGGACATCAAAGGATAAATGTTCTATTTGTAACATTCTGTCACTTCCTTATATAGTATTGATAACAACATCAAATATAAATATAACATTTATGTTATTTTTTCACAAGTCTTTTAGCACAAAAAACGACAAACTATCAAAATGAATAGTCATAAAAAATTATGGGAAAATCTGGTGGATTTTTGTCTGAAAAGGCTGTATAATGATTGAAGTTTATGGGGGAGGTAGAAAATGGCACGAGATAATCAGGATCTGACAAAAGGACCTTTAGCCAGGAAGATTTTATTTTTCAGTGCACCACTTATTGTATCGAATCTTTTGCAGGTGCTTTTTAATGTGGCGGATATTGCCGTTGTCGGGCGTTTTGCGGGGGCATCAGCCCTGGGATCAGTTGGATCGACAACGATTCTTGTGACGATGTTTACGAGTTTTCTGATCGGGGTTTCGGGAGGCATTAATGTTTTGACTGCATTGTATCTTGGCTCCGGAGACAGGAAAGGAGTTCGGGAAACTGTACATTCGGCTTTCCTGTTCAGTATTCTGACAGGATTGACCCTGCTGCTTATTGGAGCAATATTTTCAAAAGGTATTCTGGAACTTTTGAACACGAAGCCGGAATTGATCGATGGGGCGGTGCTGTATATACGGATTTATTTTCTGGGGATGCCGGCGCTGGCTGTTTATAATTTTGGTAATGCCGTTTTCAGTGCGGCGGGGGATACGAAACGACCGCTGAAGTATCTTTCCATGGCGGGCGTTGTGAATATTATTTTGAATCTTTTTTTTGTGATCGTCTGTAAGATGGATGTGGCCGGTGTGGCTGTGTCCAGTATTATTTCACAGTATTTGTCGGCTGCGATGATCAGCGTTGCACTTTTCAGAAGCGGGGATATTTATGGACTGCACCGATCGGAGCTGCGTCTGAACAGAAACAAGACTGTGAATATTATCAGAATCGGTATTCCGGCAGGACTTCAGAATGCGATCTTCCAGATCGCGAATCTGTTTGTACAGGCGGGCGTGAATTCCTTTGATGCCACCATGGTGGCCGGCAATGCGGCTGCGGCCAATGCCGATGCGTTGGTGTATGATGTGATGACGGCCTTCTATACGGCCTGCGGTAGTTTTATGGGACAGAATTTCGGTGCCGGCAACAGGAAGCGTGTCAGGAACAGCTATCTCATCAGCCTGGCATATTCCTTTGGTATCGGTATGATCATGGGATTGGGACTTGTTTTATTTGGCCATCAATTCCTCTCATTGTTCTCGACAGATGCAGATGTCATTGAGGCGGGGATGATCCGATTGTCCATTATGGGTGTCTGCTATGGATTTTCTGCTTTTATGGACTGTACCATCATGGCTTCCAGAGCTTTGGGAAAGAGTATGATACCGATGGTGATCGTTATCATAGGTTCCTGCGTATTCAGAGTTGTCTGGATTTATACAGTTTTTGCGTATTTTCATACCATATTATCCCTGTATTCCCTTTATATATTTTCATGGGGGATCACAGCCATTGCAGAAATCATTTATTTTGTTTACATATACAAAAAAAGAGTGTGCTGAGGCTCACTCTTTTTTAATGTGTTTGATTGTACACGATGCGACATATATCAGCTGTGAATTCAAAATTGCTCCAAATCGGTGCCTGGTTTTTGAATGTTAACCGGCAGAGACAGGACGTTTAATCTGGCTGAGGCTGTAGGCCAGCACGGAACCGATGACAAGAACGCCGCCTGCAATGGACATAGGTCCGATGGTTTCGCCGCAGATAATGGCCGCCAATACCGGGTTGAGAATCGGTTCAATGCCTGAGGTCAATGCAGCTGTTACCGGAGAAACGGCATCCAGTCCCCGGGACAGACAGATGGTGGCCAGACCGGTCTGTACAGCGCCAAGAAGTACGATCACCAGCCATATGGATGGTGAATGGACGGTTTCGTGCACAGCAGTCGGAAGGCCGATGATGAAGGCCAGAATATAGCTGATGACAAGGGAAGATTCGAAATCGCCGCCCTTCATTTTCTTCATCTGAAACATAATGGCATAGGACAGGCCGGAGATAATGGCAAGAAGATTGCCGAGCATGCCACCGGAGGTGATCTTATCAAAGAAAAAGCATACAATACCGATTAATGCAATGATGCATGTAAGGATAGCCCTTTTATCCGGCCGTTTATGATAGAAGAGCCAGAGGATAAGAATCAGAAAAACCGGATGTGTGAATTGCAGGATGATGGCATTGGCGGCGGATGTCATTTTGGTGGCACAGACAAATGTGATGCTCATGGAAGCTGAGCAGATGCCGCCGAAAATAACGGATGGGTTAAGCCGAAAAGGATGATGGATCAGCTTCATGTAGAGCAGCAGTGTGATCAGGGCGAAGAT
>NZ_JBBMEK010000268.1:0-4508 GCF_040096555.1 Coprococcus intestinihominis
CGAGGGTGTTGCAGCCGGTGCTGTTAAGGGTTAGAATTGTATGCGAAAATCCTGCTGAGAAATGTGTCTGCGAAGCAGACTGACATTCTGTATCAGGATTCGCAGACAGATATTGAATCTGACACCTGAAGAGAGAGGTAAAAACTGTGACAATAAAAGACATTGCAAAGGAAGCCGGATATTCCGTAGGTACAGTCTCAAGGGTACTGAATAATCATCCGGATGTTTCTGACAAGGCCAGGAAAAAGGTCATGGCCGTTGTCAAAAAAAATCATTTTAAACTGAACAATAATGCGAAGCATCTGAAACAGCAGTCTAACAGTGGTATTGCAGTGATTGTCAAAGGTAATAATAACATGCTTTTTGCAACGATTGTTGAAAAGCTTCAGGGATTGATCAAAGAGCGTGGCTATGTCTGTCTGATCTACTATATTGATGAGGATGAGAATGAAGTTGAACAGGCACTGCAGATTTGTCGTGAACGGCAGCCCATGGGCATTCTTTTTCTAGGCAGCGATTTAGAGTATTATCGCGGTCGTTTTGGGGATGCCGGCATTCCGGGGCTGCTGGTTACGAACTCGGCAGAGGGGATGGAACTTGAGAATCTTTCAAGCGTCAGTACGGATGATGAAGGCGCGGCACAGACGGCGATAGAGTATCTGTTCACGCTGGGACACAGAGAAATCGCGGTATTAGGCGGAAAATTGGAGAATTCTTACGCAGCAAGGTCCAGATATATGGGCTGTCGGAGAGCATTTGAACTCCGTGGACGGAATTTTGACAGGAGCCGACAGTATGAAGGTGCCAGATTCTCTATGGAAGATGGTTATCATGGCATGCTGAGAATTCTGAACAAGATGCCTGAGGTGACAGCCGTTTTTGCTATGTCAGATGTGATGGCGATTGGGGCCATTCGTGCCATCAAAGACCGGGGCCTTCGGGTACCGGAAGATATTTCGGTGATTGGCTTTGATGGTATTGTACTCAGTCAGTATATGTGTCCGAGATTGACGACCATCAAGCAGGATAGTGAGATTATTGCCAGACGTAGTCTGGAGATACTGCTTGGCAATATCCGGGAGGAGCTTCCGGTGACGTATGAGAGAATTCCGTCACTTTTTATAAGGGGTGAAAGTACCTGCGCTCTGTCAGTACAGAATAAAGGAGATGAGAAAAAGTGAGGAAAAGCGGTATTTTGATGCACCTGGCATCTCTGCCGTCTGAATACGGCGTTGGAACGATGGGGGCAGCGGCAAGAAAGTTTGCTGATTTCCTCAGCGATGCAGGACAGCAGTATTGGCAGCTTCTGCCAATCTGTCCGACCAGTTACGGTGATTCGCCGTATCAGTCCTTTTCTACATTTGCAGGCAATCCTTATTTCATTGATTTGGATTTGCTGGCGTCTGAAGGGCTTTTGGATAAAAAAGAATATGTATCTGTTAATTGGGGTGATGATGTATCACGAATTGATTATGGAAGACTTTATGAACAACGCTATCCGGTTTTAAAATTGGCCGCAAAACGTTTTTTGGAAAATGAACCGGAAGATTTTGAGACATTTTGCGAGCTGCAGGCTTTCTGGCTGGAAGATTATGCGCTGTTTATGACATTGAAGGATACCCATGGCGGCTGTTCATGGTGGCAGTGGGAGGATGAACTGAAAAGACGCGATCATTCGGCCATTGATAAAGTACGCGAAACAATGGCTGAACAGATTGCTTTCTGGAAAGTGCTGCAGTATTTCTTCTTCCGTCAGTGGAAGAGTCTGAAGCAGTATGTCAATGACAAAGGCATTGATTTTATCGGTGATCTGCCGATTTATGTTTCCCAGGACAGCGTGGATGTCTGGGCCCATCCGGAACTTTTCCAGCTGGATGAGAATCTGATGCCGAAGGAAGTTTCCGGTTGTCCGCCGGATGGCTTTTCTGCCACAGGACAGTTGTGGGGCAATCCGCTCTTTGACTGGGACAAGATGGCAGAAGATGATTATGCATGGTGGGTTGGAAGAATCGATTATTTCTGTCATATTTATGATGTACTGAGAATCGATCATTTCCGAGGCTTTGATTCTTATTTTGCGATTCCGTATGGCGCTGAGACGGCCAAAGACGGTTACTGGAAGCAGGGGCCGGGCATGAAACTTTTCAATGCGGTGGAAGCCAAGATTGGTAAACAACCGATTATTGCCGAAGATTTAGGCTTTCTGACAGACTCTGTCAAGAAACTTTTGGCTGACAGCGGATTTCCTGGCATGAAAGTTTTTGAATTGGGCTTTGACAGCAGGGATACCAATGGCAACGGCTATCAGCCGCATAACTTTATCAGGGACTGTGTGGCTTATACAGGAACCCATGACAATGATACCATTCAAGGCTGGTTTGCATCCGCGGATCCTGTTGATACAGAATGGGCCAGAGAATACTTCCGATTGACAAAAGAGGAAGGCTATCACTGGGGTATGATGCGGGCTTTGTGGGGCAGTGTGGCAGACACAGCCATCGTGCAGGCGCAGGATCTTCTGGGACTTGGCAGCGAAGCCAGAATGAACGAGCCGTCCACTGTGGGGCGGAACTGGCAGTGGCGGGCATTGCCGGGAGTGTTCACAGAAGAACTGGCACAGAAGATACATCGGATGATGGTGCTGTATGAGAGAGTGAACTAAAACAGAATTTAAGAGAGAGATTATATAAAACGGCCGTGAGCAGAAAACTCACGGCCGCTTGTTTTGTACCTATGAGATAGTCTATAATCCCAGAACATTTGACAGAAATAGTTTAAGAAGCGCTGCCACGGCAAATGCCAGGACGGCAGTAATGATAATTCGGATTGCTTTAGGAAAATTATCAAGTACAGACGATCTGTTTTTTCGATGGAGTTTATTAATCAAACCTGTTGAATAAAAAACAATCATAGTAATTGTTACCGGCACTAAAGTTTCGCAATACAAATACAGTTTTTCAAAGAAGCTATTTTGTCCGGATACGCCGGCAGCTTCAAGAATATAACAGAGAATGAGCGCGCAGACACATGTGTCTGGTACATGAATTTTATTGTAACATGAATTAGATTCAGATAAAACATAAAAGAGAAGTTTGTATTGAGCTTTTAACTTTTTTACTGTATACTGTTAAAGGTGAAAGTGATAAAGCACAACTTTTAATAACTATGGCGTTTTGCTATTTAGGGAAGGAAATTTAGAATGTTTATTGTACAGCTTATTGAAGCCACCTACAATTTTCTGTGGGGCGACTTATTTCAAATTCCGCTGCCGGTCGGCGGTTCTATCGGCATTTCACTGCTGATCCTATTTCTTGTGCCGGCGGCGGTTTATTTTACGATTCGTACGCGTTTTATGCAGGTTCGCCTGTTCCCGGATATGGTGCGTGCCCTGACGAAACAAAAGAGCGGGGAAAATGGGCTGTCACCTTTTCAGACTTTGATTGTATCCACGGCCACCCGTGTCGGTATGGGGAATCTTGTGGGTGTTGTAGCGGCTATTTCTGCCGGTGGTGCCGGTGCTGTTTTCTGGATGTGGATCATGGCGGTTTTGGGTTCTGCCACAGCTTTTATCGAGGCCACACTGGCACAGCTTTATAAAGAAAAAGACCCGCTTTACGGCGGTTATCGCGGTGGACCGGCTTATTATATTCATCGTTTTTTCGAGCGCAAAGAAGGCAGGAAGAAAAGGTATGTTCTGCCGGCGGTATTATTTGCCATTTCGGGTCTGATCTGCTGGTGCGGTATCAGTCAGGTTATCAGTAATTCGGTTTCGGAATCATTTAACAATGCCTTTAACATTCCGCCGCTTTATACAACGATTGCACTGGTAATTTTGGCGGCGGTGATCGTGCTCAGGAAAAATGCGACGGTCAAGGTGCTGGATATATTGGTACCGGTGATGGCCGTTTTATATTTTGTGATCACATTGATTATCATCGGAATGAATATAACGGCACTGCCTGGGGTTTTTCAGCGTATTTTTGAAGAAGCTTTCGGCATCCGGCAGTTTGCCGGCGGCAGTTTTGGCGCTATTTTGATGAATGGTGTAAAACGCGGCTTGTTTTCCAATGAGGCCGGTTCGGGTTCTGCACCTTGTGCGGCAGCTGCTGCAGAGGGAAAGACACCGGTGACCATGGGACTGGTTCAGTCTCTTGGCGTCTTTATCGATACCATTGTGATTTGCAGCTGCACCGCATTTATTATGCTGCTTGTACCGCAGGAAGTGACAGATGGTCTGTCAGGTATGGCACTTTTGCAGACGGCCATGGAATTTCATCTGGGGCGATTTGGCGTGATTTTTATTGCAGTCACATTAGCTATGTTCAGTTTTTCAACATTTCTCGGTATTCTTTTTTATGCCCGATCTAATGTGGCGTACCTTTTTGGTGATAAATGGTGCTGGCAGATGGCCTATAAAGTATTGGCGCTGGTTATGCTGTTCATCGGCGGTATTGCCGCCTATACATTTGTATGGGATCTGGGTGATGTGGGCATCGGCCTGATGACAT
>NZ_JBBMEK010000269.1:0-4504 GCF_040096555.1 Coprococcus intestinihominis
CTGCTGCCGGGAATGGAGAGTCATATGTATGACCCGACACCGGGAGATATGATCCGAATTTCTGAGGCTGATATGTTTATCTATACCGGCGCCGAGATGGAGCCCTGGGCTCAGGAGCTGGCAGACAGTGTCGATATGTCGAAAGTAAAGGTTGTGGATGCTTCTTCCGGCGTTTCTATGATGAAGGAAGAAGATGAGGAACATGAACATGCGGAGGCGGAGGAAGATTCAGCCCATGCGGAGGAAGACAGTCATGACCACAGCAGCCATCACCATGAGCATACGTATGATCCGCATATCTGGCTGGATATGCAGAATGCCATACAGATGGTGAAGAATATCGAGGATGCCTTTTGTGAGGCAGATCCGGCCAATGCCGAGATGTATAAGGCCAATGCAGAAGCTTACATTGATAAACTGGAGGCTTTGGACAGTGAACTGAAGTCAATCACAGCAGGCGGTAATCGCCGGGATGTTGTTTTCGGCGGACGTTTTGCCTATGGTTATTTCATTCACGGTTATGGCTTGGAGTATGAGAGCGTTTATGACAGCTGTTCGGCGGATACGGAGCCGAGCATGGCACAGATGGCGAATGTGATCAACTATATGAAAGAACACCATGTGAAGTATATTTTATATGAGGAGCTTTCAACGCCGAATGTAGCCCGAGCTATTGCAGATGCAACAGGTGCGCAGATGCTGATGTTTTCCACCTGTCATAATGTAACGAAGGATGAATTCGAATCCGGCGTGACCTTTATTAATCTTATGCAGCAGAATGCCGATACGCTGAAGAAGGCATTGGAGTAGGAGGAAGAAATGTCAATTCTGGAAGTCAGAGATGTGTCGATCATTTACAGCGATGATAAGCGTGTCGCTGTAGAACATGCATCTTTTAAGATAGAGGCAGGCGAGTATGCCTGCATCATAGGCAGCAACGGTTCTGGCAAGAGCACCCTTGTCAAGGGGATTGTGGGACTGGTGCCTGTTACATCCGGTGAGGTCATTCATGCGCTGTCACCGGAGCAGTACGCTTATTTATCACAGATTACGGAGGTAGAAAGAGATTTTCCGGCAACCGTCAGAGAAGTTGTTTTGACGGGCATGCAGCGTTCCGGAAGACGTTTTCCTTTTTATACACGAGAAGACAGGAAGAAAGCTGCAGATGCCATGGAGACATTGGATATTACAGATCTGGCAGATTACAGGATCGGCAACCTTTCAGGCGGTCAGAAGCAGCGTGTGCTTCTGGCAAGAGCTCTTTGCAGAGAACCGAAGCTTTTGATCCTGGATGAACCATGTGCAGGTCTTGATCCGGCGATCACAGCGGAGTTTTACAGTTTGATCGACCATATCAACAAGAAGCAGGGTGTGACCATTCTTATGGTTTCCCATGATCTGGATCAGGTGGAACAGTATGCCAGCCATATTATTATGATGAATCAGACCGTGGAATTCGACGGCGATCATGAAGCATGGTGTAGAAAGTGTGCACAAGAAGGAGGACATTATCATGACACAGTTAATTGAGGCCCTGTCTTATCCGTTTGTACAGAGAGCTATTGCAGCTGGTGTGATGATTTCTCTTTGTGCGGCACTGCTGGGGGTTATTCTTGTATTGAAGCAGTATTCCCTTATTGGCCATGGACTCGGAGATGTCGGTTTTGCATCCACATCCCTGGCCGTAGCGCTCGGACTGCCGGTTATGGCAGTTTCGATTCCAATTGTTGTGATTGCAGCCTGCCTGATCATGTTCTGGTCCCAGCGGTCTAAAACCGGCGGGGATACAGCGATTGGCATGGTAGCCACAGGTGCATTATCCATTGGTGTGATTATCACTGCCATGAGCAGTGGATTCAATGTAGATGTCAACGGTTATATGTTCGGCAGTATTCTGGCTATGAGCAGAGAGGATGTGATCTTCAGCGTTGTGCTGTCGATTGTCATTCTTGTGCTGTTTGTCGTATTTTATAATCGGTTGTTCCTGATCACATTCGATGAGAATTTCGCAAAGGCCAGCGGTATCAGAGTCGGGTTTTATCAGTTTTTGATTGCGCTGCTGACAGCATTGACCGTTGTTATGGGTATGCGGATGATGGGAAGTCTTTTGATTTCCAGTTTGATCATTTTTCCTGCGGTGATTGCGCGCAAGCTGGTTGTCAGCTTCAAGGCAGTGGCAGTATTATCCGTTTTTCTGTCTGTGATCTGCTTCCTGGCAGGGCTGATCCTGTCATTTGAGATGAATCTTCCAACAGGTGCCAGCATTGTTATCATCAATCTGATCGTGCTGATTGCAGTGACGATTTTGAATAAATTACGCGGAAGATAGATACGTTTAACCATTAGTTATAAAAAAGTAAGATTTTTATACTGGTATTTTATGGATTGACCTGTTAAGATATAACAGACAGGAGTTGTCTCCTGCTCATTATACGCTTAAAAACATCTAATCAGGAGGTTGGGAAGATTGAAGATTCTGTCTTTTGCGGTTCCTTGTTACAACTCGGAAGCTTATATGCGCAAGTGTATTGATTCACTGCTGCCGGGCGGCGAGGACGTGGAGATTATTATTGTAGATGACGGTTCCAGCGATGGCACAGCTGCCATTGCGGATGAATATGAAGCAAAGTATCCGGGGATCTGCCGCGCGATCCATCAGGAGAATGCAGGTCATGGTGGTGCAGTGAATACAGGTATTACCAATGCCAGAGGCATGTATTTCAAGGTTGTGGATTCAGACGACTGGCTGGATACAGACAGCTACAAGATTGTGCTGAATAGATTGAAACAGTTCAGAGAGGATCGCAAGCGTGTGGATATGTTTATCTGCAATTATGTCTATGAACATGTGGAGGATGGTACATCTCATACAATCGGCTATCATAAGGTGCTCCCGGAAGAGAAGATATTCGGATGGGATGAGGCGCGCCATTTCAGAATGGATCAGAATCTGCTGATGCACTCTGTGATCTACAGAACCAGAGTGCTGAGAGAGAGCGGGCTGAAACTGCCGAAGCATACATTCTATGTGGACAATCTGTTTGTCTATATACCGCTGCCGTATGTGAAGACGTTGTATTATTTAGATGTGGATCTTTACAGATATTTTATTGGACGTAATGACCAGTCTGTCAACGAACGCGTGATGATCAGCCGTATTGATCAGCAGATTTATGTGAACAAGCTGATGATCGATGCCTACTGCCTGCCGCAGGATGTATCCAATAAGCATCTGGCGCGTTATATGTTGAGCTATCTGGCCATGATCTGCTGCGTGACATCTATTATGCTTCTGATCTCAGGAACACCTGAGAATCTTGAGAAGCGTCGTGAACTGTGGCAATACTTCAAGAAGAAGTATCCGAGCATGTACTGGAGAGTTCGCCTTGGCGGCCGTGGTATTGTCAGCAATCCACCGGGCAAGATTTCCTATGGAATTGTTGTGCGATGCTACAGAATGGCTCAGAAGATTTACAAGTTTAATTAAGAGAAATGCCCGATGCTTCGGGAATATGAGTTGGGGGAATGACAATGCGTTGTCCGAATTGTGGCCAGCGCCTCGCAGATGAGGCGGGAAGATGTCCTGTCTGTGGGACAGTAATTGATGAAGAGACAAGAAGGCAAGCCATGAATGAAGATGATTTTGCTTCATCTTCATTTGAAGGTACACGTCAGTCAATGGGAGAACAGGCATCAGCCGCACAGAGCGGGCGTACTGATCAGATGGCTCCGGATGAGAAGCGTTATCCGGCGAGACCGATGAAGTGGTACAAGTTTCTGATCTATTTTTCCTTGGTTCTGACAGGCTTTGCCAATATATGGACAGGTGTAGGGGCTGTTCTGGGGATGCAGTACGAGACGAAGAGTCAGGCAGCACAGGTTTATGCTGTCTATCCGGGGCTTCATGTGTTGGATATTATTTACGGTGTGCTGTTGATTCTGTTGGGGGTCTATGCGCTGATTGTCCGCCAGTATCTGGCCGGATTTAAGGCGAAGGGACCGAAGATGCTGCTGATCATGTATATTGTTTCACTGGTTATTGAGGTTGCTTACATTGCAGCAAGCTCTCTGATCAGCGGGGTGAATCTTCTGACAGCATCCGAATCAGGAACGATGCTGATTTCAAGCATGATCGTGTCATTATTTATGATCGGGGCCAATAAGGTTTATTTCGATAAACGAGCACACCTGTTCAATAAATAGTACATTTTTGATTCAGAATACAAAGAGAACATGGGGAATGGCGCCGGATGGTGCGGTTCCCTTTCTTTTTGTTCATGAGCTGTAAAAACCAGTGGTAATTTATCAAAAATACGTTATAATAAATAGAGATGCCAACGGGTAGAGAAAGGGGAAACATATGGCAAGTTCAGATATAGGAATTGACTTGGGTACAGCCAGTGTCCTTGTCTATGTGAGAGGCAAGGGAGTCGTACTGAAGGAACCTTCAGTTGTGGCTTACGATAAAGATACAAATGAAATAAAGGCCATCGGTGAGGAAGCA
>NZ_JBBMEK010000270.1:0-4492 GCF_040096555.1 Coprococcus intestinihominis
CTGAGCAATATGTCGAACTCTCATGTACAGAAAGTCGCTGTATGTACACAGTTTAATGCACGTTCATTGAATCAGCATCTCAATTCTTCCAAGTGGTGGGATTTCGGACGTAAGCAGGGCGGACTTTTTGTATTGACACCGACGATGACAACGGAGAACAATTCCTGGTACAGAGGAACAGCGGATGCCATGTATCAGAATATTGATTTTCTGCGTGAAAGTCACGAACCGTATGTAATCATTACATCCGGGGGCTGTGTTTACAAGACTGATTTTAATAAGATGCTGGAATATCATATCAATCAAAAGGCAGATATTACAGTAGGGTATACGAAGCTGGCGGCAGGTCAGGATGATCCGACACGTTTTGGCGTGATGCAGATGGATACTGACGGACGTGTGCTTAGCTTTGAAGAAAAACCGGTTGTTACAGATAATATGACTGTATCAACAGGTATCTATATTATCAGAAGAAGGTTGCTCATTGGACTTTTGGAGAAGGCCAATGCCGAACAAAGATATGACTTTGTCAAAGATATTCTTGTCAGATATCGTGAGACGAAGAAGATTTATGGTTATGAAATGCCGGGGTATTGGAATAATATTGCAACTGTAGATTCCTATTACAGAACGAATATGGATTTTCTGAAGAAGGATGTCAGAGATTATTTCTTTGGCGGTTATGCGAGCATTTATTCGAAGGTTGAGGATCAGCCGCCGGCAAAGTTCAATCCGGGGGCGTCTGTGAGAAACAGTCTGGTGGCCAGCGGATGCATTATTAATGGCAAGGTTGAGAATTCGGTTCTGTTCCGCAAGGTATATGTGGGGAATAACTGTGTGATCAGGAATTCGATTATTCTTAATGATGTCTATATTGGAGATAATACGACGATTGAGAACTGTATTGTTGAAAGTCGTGGAACAATTCGCGCGAACGAAACTTACAGGGGTGAGGACGGCAAGGTAAGAATTGTTGTCGAAGAAAACGAAAGATATATAATCTGATAAGTGGGAAGCTGCAGCTGTCATGAATGAACAGTTGGGGAAGTATCAGAATAATGGGGGTATACATATGCAGATTACAGATGTAAGAGTTCGCAAGGTGACGAAAGAAGGTAAGATGAAAGCGGTTGTTTCAATTACCATTGATAATGAATTTGTTGTTCATGATATCAAGGTTATAGATGGGGAAAAAGGCCTGTTTATCGCAATGCCAAGCCGTAAGGCAGCAGACGGCGAGTACAGGGATATTGCACATCCAATTAATTCCAATACCCGTGAACGGCTTCAGAGAGAGATCCTTGAGAAATACGAGGAAGCTGCACTGGAAACAGAACAGGAATAACAGATGGAAACCTGAGCTGTTATGCGTTGTGCGAATCTGCACAGAATGATTGCAAAAAATAGGAAATAATTCCGGGAAGGGATGCCGACAGAGAGAAGGCATCCCTTCTTTTCACCGTATTGACAAAGAAATATAAAACTTTTATATTATAACAGATAGGAAACTCAGAGATATTAGCAGTGTATACGGAGCGAAAGATATGCATTTAATCGTAGGTTTGGGCAATCCAACAAAACAATATGAAGGAACCAGACACAACGTCGGGTTTGAGACAATTGACAGAATTGCAGCGGAGAATCAAATCCGCGTGGAAGAGAAGAAACACAAGGCACTTTATGGCAGCGGTTATATTGAGGGCGAGAAAGTTATTCTGGCAAAGCCGCAGACATTTATGAATCTCAGCGGTGAAAGTGTCAGAGAACTGTCTGATTACTATAAGATTCCTGCAGAGAATATTATTGTGATCTATGATGATATCAGTCTGGATGTGGGACAGCTGAGAATCCGTGAGAAGGGCAGCGCCGGTGGACATAATGGGATTAAGAATATTATTCTGCATCTTGGAACAGAGGTATTCCCGAGAATCAAGGTAGGTGTCGGGGAGAAACCGAAGGGCTGGGATCTGGCGGATTATGTTCTGGGACGTTATAGTGCCGAGGATAGAAAGATCATTGACGAGGCACAGAAGGAAGCTGCTGAAGCGGTCAAAATGATGGTTATGGATGATGTCAGGGGGGCCATGAACCGGTATAATACCAAGAAAAAGGCCTGATAGCAGATGCGTGAAAGGAGTTTGGCATGAAAGCGTTTACACAGCCATTACATGATTTAAGTGAATATGATCAGATTGTCAGTGATCTTGCCGGACAGCGGACACCAATTCATATAGATGGCTGTATAGATTCACAGAAATGCCATCTCATCAGCAGTATCGGAGAACCTTATCCGTTTAAGCTGATCGTCACTTATAATGAGATTAAAGCAAAAGAAATTTATGAGGATTACCGGTTTTTTGACCGGAATGTTTATTATTATCCGGCCAAAGACATTATTTTTTATAACGCAGACATTCACAGCAATCTGATTGTCAGTCAGAGGATGGCCGTGATCCGGCGAATGATGGATGGATGCCCGGTTACAGTGGTGACAACTATTGATGGTCTGTCAGACAGACTGCTGCCGTTGGAAGAACTTCAGAAGAACCGATGTGTTTTTAAGGTGGGAGATATTCTGCCACTGGAAGCACTCAGCAGGAAATTGACGGCGCTTGGGTTTGAAAGAGTCAGTCAGGTAGAAGGTCCGGGCCAGTTTGCGGTCCGCGGTGGAATTCTTGACATTTATAATCTGGCGGATGAGAGCCCTTATCGTGTCGAATTGTGGGGAGATGAAATCGATTCCATCAGAAGTTTTGATGTAGAGAGTCAGCGGTCTATTGAACAGGTTGATGAGGTGACAATTGATCCGGCTGCCGAGTATATTATGAGTGTATCGGTACGGGACCGTGGATTGAAGCTGATCGATCGGGACATGAAGCAGCAGGTGCAGAGATTGAAGGATGCCGGGAATTATGAAGCGGCGGCCAGATTGAAACAGGCAGTTGCGGAATTGAAGGACAATCTGGAATTGAGCAGCGCAGCTTCAGGTATCGATAGTCTTGTGCAGTATTTTTATGACCATACAGTTTCATTTTTGGATTATTTCACGGAAAAGGATAGTCTGATCATCCTGGATGAGCCGGCCCGTGTGGCAGAGAAGGGGGAGGCTGTAACGGCAGAATACAGAGAGAGTATGATGGGCAGGCTGGAAAAGGGCTATGTGCTGCCGGGACAGACAGAGGCCATTTATGAATGTCGGAAGATTCTGGCACGGATGGGAAGTCTGCGGACGGTTTTGCTCAGTACGCTTTCCTATAATTCAGCGCATATTGCAGTTAAGAGTAAATACAGTATGATGGCCAGCAGCATGCA
Organism: Coprococcus intestinihominis; assembly: GCF_040096555.1. Lineage (NCBI taxonomy): Bacteria > Bacillati > Bacillota > Clostridia > Lachnospirales > Lachnospiraceae > Coprococcus > Coprococcus intestinihominis. The sequence continues at coordinate 3,313 of NZ_JBBMEK010000270.1, forward strand.
TACCTACAGGGGGGATTTTCAGCTGTTGGTAAAAGAACTGACAGGATGGAAAAACAGCGGTTATCGACTGATTCTTGTCTGCCGTTCGGAGACAAGAGGCAAACGTCTTGTCAAAGACCTTGCAGAGTATGATCTGTTGGCTTTTTATTCAGAAGACAGGGATCGGGTGCCGGCGCCTGGAGAGATTATGATTATTCACGGCAGTCTTCATAAGGGCATACAGTATCCGATGATCAAATTTGCCATTATCGCAGAATCAGATATGTTTGGTGAAGATAAGAAGAAGCGGAGAAAACGCCGACAGCCTGCATCGGAGGGAGAGCGCATCAGAAGCTTCAAAGAACTGTCTGTTGGGGACTATGTTGTTCATGAAGGACATGGCGTCGGTATTTACCGGGGCATAGAAAATGTAGAAGTTGACGGTGTGGCCAAGGATTATATCAAGATAGAATACGGCGGTGGCGGAAGCCTGTATATTTTGGCGACAAATCTGGACATGATCCAGAAATATGCGGATAAAGATACCAAACAAGTGAAGGTCAATAAAATGAGCGGACCGGAGTGGACCCGTACCAAGACGAAGGTAAAAGGGGCGGTCAGAGAGCTGGCTATGGATCTGGTAAAGCTGTATGCTGCCCGTCAGGAGTCAGAAGGATATGTATGTGGCCCGGACACTGTGTGGCAGCGGGAGTTTGAAGAAATGTTTCCGTATGAGGAGACGCAGGATCAGCTGGATGCCATAGAAGCAACAAAACGTGATATGGAAAGTACAAAGATCATGGATCGACTTGTCTGCGGTGATGTGGGCTTTGGCAAGACAGAAATTGCCATTCGTGCAGCTTTCAAAATGGTGCAGGAGGGACGGCAATGCGCAGTACTGGTGCCGACAACGATTCTGGCTCAGCAGCACTACAATACTTTTTGCCAGCGTATGAAGGAATATCCAGTGAATATTGGACTTCTTTCGAGATTCAGAACAAAGGCTGAACAGAAGAAAACACTGGAAGATCTCAAAGCCGGACGGGTGGATATTGTTATTGGCACACATCGTCTTCTGTCGAAAGATGTAGAGTTTAAGAACCTTGGTCTGCTGGTGGTAGATGAAGAGCAGCGATTTGGTGTTACCCACAAGGAGAAGATCAAGAAAATCAAAGAGAATGTGGATGTATTGACATTGACG
>NZ_JBBMEK010000271.1:0-4405 GCF_040096555.1 Coprococcus intestinihominis
CATTTGCTTGACTGGTTAAGTATCAAAGACAACATTACACTCGGCCCGCGGATTCATCATAAACTGACACCCGAAAAGAAATCCTGGGCCGATAAAATGCTGGAAGAATATGGTCTTGCCCCTTTCGCAGATGCCAGACCCAGTCAATTATCCGGTGGTATGCGTCAGAGAGCCGCCCTCATCCGGACATTGGCCCTTTCTCCCAGTCTTCTTCTTTTAGATGAACCCTTTTCAGCCCTCGATTATCAGACAAGACTTACGGTTTCCGACGACATTTACCGGATTCTTCGCACTCAGCACATGAGTGCTGTTCTTGTTACCCATGATATTTCGGAAGCCATCAGTTTTTGTAACCGTATTATTGTTTTGACCAGCCGTCCGGCTTCCGTCAAAAAGACTTTTGATATCCACCTGACTCTTGATGAAGACCGCACACCTTTTAAAGCCCGCATGGCACCTGAATTTAAAGATTATTTCAATGAGATATGGGGTGAATTAAATGTCTGATCCGACTATTCTGTACCCGGTTTCCAACACATCCCGGGAAGAATTTCTTGCTGAAAGGAAAAAACAGAAATATTTCATTACAGGCATGCGCTTTTTCATCCTGATTTTCATCTTGGCCGGTTGGGAAATAGCAGCCAGATATCATCTGATCGACGCTTTCATTTTCAGCAGTCCGACCCGCATTTTTAAGGTTATGCTGCAAATGTCAGCTGATAAAAGCCTTTTTTATCATATCGGCATTACCATCGGTGAAACCCTTGTCAGTTTTGTCCTTGTACTGATCATCGGCACACTGATCGCCATGCTGCTTTGGTGGTGCCGCAGCGCTGCTGATATTCTCGAACCTTACTTCGTTGTTCTGAACAGCCTGCCAAAAACAGCGCTGGCGCCGATTCTTATTGTCTGGCTCGGCAACAATATGAAGACCATCATCGTATGTGGTGTGACAATGGCAGTCTTCAGCACCATCATCAACCTTTACACCGCCTTTATTCATATTGACAGTGATAAACTACTGCTCATCCGGACCCTTGGTGGCACACGCAGAGATATTCTTCGCTATATTGTTCTTCCGGCCAGCATCTCGGCCATCGTCAGTAACCTGAAAGTCAATATAGGTCTCTGCCTCGTCGGCGTCATTATCGGCGAATTTCTGGCGGCCAACGCCGGCCTGGGCTATCTCATTATCTACGGCAGTCAGGTTTTCCGTCTGGATTACGTCATGCTCAGCATTATTATTTTGTGTATACTGGCTATGGTACTCTATCAGCTGCTCTCTTTTGTCGAAAAACGTTACCAGAAAAAACAGTAACTCCGACAGTTTCAATCAATTTTAGCAATATATTACAGATGTAACCTAACCTTTCCAATTCTATTAAATAATCCGCGATTCATTTAAATAAACTGCAGATAAAATATAAAAGCCGATTTCCAGGATTTTGATAATCATTTGATTCATAATCCCAGAAATCGGCTTTTAAAATTAAGCGTCTGCCTTAATAAGCTACGACAATACCGCCATCATTGGCGTACATCGTTGCAACACCTGCTGTATCCACGATCACAATACCCTTAAAGGCGTATTTCTTCTCAATCTCAACCTTAAGCCATTCTGCACGCTTCAGGCAGTTGCAATGAGAGATCATCAGATACTTATCCGTCGGATGGATGACCGTTTTACCAATCTGCTCTGTCATCTTCATCAGTGCCTTCTTCATGCCACGACCCATATCCAGCTGCTGGATCGTGCCTTCCGGGGTAGAACCCATGACAGGCTTGATATTCAGTACATTGACCAATGTCGCCTTAAGACCTGATAAACGGCCATTCTTTCTCAATGTCTCCAATGATTCCAGAACAAATAATGTTGTCTGTTCCTCAATATACTGCTCAACTTCACTGACTACTTCCGAAAAAGCCTTACCAGCCTCCAGGCATTCCTGAAGCTTCATCAGGATCAATGTCTGACCTGCACTGGCAGAACGACTGTTAAAGACATGAATCTTCTTATCCGGATACTCTTCCTTCAAAAGATCTGCGCCAAGCTTTGCACTATTATAAGAACCGCTTAATTCCGATGAGAGTGTAATGGCATAAGCATCCTCATTGTTATAGCCATAAGCCTGCATATACGCATCCGGTGACGGACATGCGGATGACGGTGCCTCCGGGCATTCTGCCACTTTTCGCAAAAATTCCGCCTGGTTAAAAGTTTCATCATCTATAACCTTATCTTCCCCAACATTCAGTGTAAGGGGCACAAGTGTGATATGTTCATCCTTCTTCATAGCAGCAGTCATATCTGTACAACTGTCCACTGCAATATGATATGCCATTTATTTATCCTCCTGCATCTATCACAGCTATCCTGCCCATCCACTATCGCATACTGCAAAATAACTGCTGTTATCTATCAACAACTATTCAACATAGTTTTCATTACTATATATCATAGCATACCAAACATCTTTTGAAAAGACCAAATTCACATCCATTGATTATATTGCGTAATTGTGCTACTATAAATAGTGGAAAATTTCCTATTATATTATAATTTCAAATGCAGAATGGAGAATGAATATGCAGACATTACCAAAAGAAGTTGAACAGCTCTTTCACTACCTGCAGAACGGCACATCCGCTTTTCATGTGATTGCCCATACCAAACAGGTTCTGACAGAAGCCGGATTTACAGAGTTACATATAAAAGACAACTGGACACTGACAAAGGGCGGCCGTTATTTCTGCAGTCCTTTTGATACAACCCTCTACGCTTTTACAATCGGTGAATCCTGTGACCTTTCCAATGGCATTCACATTGCTGGTGCCCACACAGATTTCCCGGCCATCAAAATTAAACCAAATCCGGAAATATTTTCTCATGGCTACATGCAGCTGAATACAGAAGTATACGGCGGTCCTATTTTAAATACATTCTTCGACAGACCATTATCCCTTGCCGGAAAAGTTGTCACAAAGGGTGACCGATATGATCGTCCGGTCAGCCATCTTGTGGATCTGAAACGTCCCGCTGTTTATCTGCCGAATCTGGCTATTCATATGAATCGCGCCATCAACGAAAACGGTGCTCCTATCGACAACCAAAAGCATCTGCTGCCTATCCTCGGCACACTGAATGAATATCTGAACAAAGATACAACTTTCATGGATCTACTTGCCAAAGAAATCGGTGTGGACGCCAAAGATATTCTTGATTATGATCTTTGCATGTACAATCTTGATCAGCCTGAACTGGTTGGTTTCACAGAAGAATTTATCTCCGCACCAAGACTGGATGATATCACTTCTGTATGCGCTCTGATTCACGGTCTTGTTGAAAGCAAGAACGCTGACCGCGTTAACCTTGTCTGCTTATTCGATAACGAGGAAATCGGAAGTCTCAGCAAACAGGGTGCTGATTCCACACTGCCATCTGTGATCATCGGCAAGATCTGGCAGGCTTTCGGCAAAAATCAGATTGACTGTATGTCCGATATCTCAGACGGCCTGATGCTTTCTGTTGATGTCGCTCACGCCTACCATCCGAATTATCCGGGCACTCAGGATATCACCAACTATCCGATCATGAACGGCGGATTTATTCTGAAAACAGCCAGCAACCAGTCTTATACATGGGATTGTGAGAGCATGGCTTCCCTCATTGCACTGTGCCAGCAGGAAAACATTCCTTATCAGCGCTTTGCAAAACACTCCAACACAAAGGGCGGCGGCACTATCGGTTCCATCATCTCTTCCCATCTGCCAATGCGCACCGCAGATATCGGTGTCGGCCTTCTGGCCATGCACTCAAGCCGGGAAATGATGGGCAAAGACGATCAGATCAGTTTGACGCATTTTGCTAAGGCATTTTTCGAAAACTAAAAATCCAAACTATGAGAAACACGCTCCGCGAGTTTCTCAAGTTATCGCGGCAGTCGCCAAGGTCTCGTGCAGGCACGGACTTTGGCTCGTTGCTCGCGTAAAATAAAAGCTGCCAGCTCTTAAAAACTGGCAGCTTTTTATCGTTGTTTCATTTAACTTTTATTTTACGCCGAGGAGGTCGCACAGGGACAATACATAAATCTGTCCTGCATTGACAACGTCTTCGATGTCTACATTTTCGTTTGGTGCATGGATGCCTTCTGTGTTGGATGGACCATACTGGATGGTTGGTACGCCCTTGAGACGATATTCTCTTGCATCGCTGCATGCCCACTGCCATGCAGGATATACGGTAATACCCCAGATGGCCTCTGCATTCTTCTTGATGGCCTGTACGATGTCTGAGTCATCACGAGTGACATTGGCTTCGCTCTTCCAAAGGAGTTCATATTCAACGCCTTCCACACCGGCAGTCTTAATCATTTCTTTGACTGTGTTCTCAATTTCTTCATGATCC
>NZ_JBBMEK010000272.1:0-4400 GCF_040096555.1 Coprococcus intestinihominis
CTGAGAATGAGAGGGCAGTTGAAATGTATAAGAGGGCAGGTTTCATTGAATATGGAAGAAATCCGGAGGCTTTTCGTCTGAGAACAGGGGAATATCAGGAATTGATTGACATGCGTCTGGAATTAAAATAAAACGAATCTTGATATTTCCATGTTAAAAAAACAACGATATTTGCAAATTTTTAATACTTTTTTATAATAATTTAATGGTAACGGTTGACTTTCCAAAAAAAATCGGATAATATTTAAGGCATGACCAGTATGCAGATTGTATGATTACATCTGCATAATTTATGCTCAAAATTAAACGTTTAAGAAAGAGAAAGGAGTTTAATTATGAATCTCATGTATGTCGCAGTTATCTGCGCACTCATCGGTCTGGTATTCGCCTTTGTTTTGACAAAGAGAGTTAATGCCGTTGATGCTGGTACAGACCGTATGAAAGAAATCGCTTCTGCTATCGCAGAAGGTGCAAGAGCATTCCTTTTTGCTGAATACAGAATTCTTGCAATCTTTATCGTAGTGCTCTTCGTTGTTCTTTGTTTCTTAAGAAATCCACTTACAGCAGTTTGCTTCCTTTGCGGTGCTGTTCTTTCTATCATCGCTGGTTATTGTGGTATGACAGTAGCTACTAAGGCGAATGTCAGAACAGCCAATGCAGCAAGAACAAATGGTATGAACAAAGCACTTAATGTTGCATTCTCCGGTGGTGCCGTTATGGGTATGTGTGTTGCAGGCCTTGGTCTTCTTGGTGTAGCTGGTCTGTATGTAATCACAGGTGATGCAGATGTTCTTTTCGGTTTCTCCCTTGGTGCATCTTCTATCGCTCTTTTTGCCCGTGTTGGTGGTGGTATTTATACAAAAGCTGCTGACGTTGGTGCTGACCTTGTAGGTAAGGTAGAAGCTGGTATCCCTGAGGATGACCCTCGTAATCCTGCTACAATCGCCGATAACGTAGGTGATAACGTAGGTGACGTTGCCGGTATGGGTGCTGACCTTTTCGAGTCTTATGCAGGTTCTCTTATTTCTGCTATCACTCTTGGTCTTGCAGGTTCTTTCGGTGCGATCACACTGGATACAGCGAAAGCTGCAATCTTCCCTGCAATCTTATCTGCTCTGGGTATCGTTGCTTCTGTTATCGGTACATTCATGGTACAGGGCAAAGAAGGCGGTAACCCACAGAAAGCCCTCAACAGAGGTGAATATACAGCTGATGCCATTGTTGTTATCGGTGCCATTGCATTGTCTGTATATTATCTTGGTTCTATCATGCCTGCTGTTGCTATCATCGCTGGTCTGATCGTTGGTCTGATCATCGGTATTATCACAGAGGTTTATACATCCGGTGATTACGGCTCAGTTAAGAAGATTGCTGAACAGTCTGAAACTGGTGCTGCTACAACAATTATTTCCGGTCTTGCTGTAGGTATGCAGTCCACAGCTATTCCGCTTGTACTGATCTGTGTAGGTATCTTTGTTGCTTACAAGTGCTGCGGCCTTTACGGTATCGCACTTGCAGCTGTAGGTATGCTTTCTACAACAGGTATCACAGTTGCTGTTGATGCTTATGGTCCTATCGCTGATAATGCCGGTGGTATCGCAGAAATGTCTTACCTTGATGAGTCCGTTCGTGAAATTACAGACTCCCTTGATGCTGTAGGTAACACAACAGCTGCTATGGGTAAAGGTTTCGCTATCGGTTCTGCTGCACTGACAGCTATGGCACTTTTCATGTCCTACGCTCAGCAGGTTAACCTTTCAGCAATCAACATTCTTTCTTATACAACAATTATCGGTCTTCTGATCGGTGGTATGCTGCCATTCCTTTTCTCAGCTTTCACAATGGAATCTGTATCTAAGGCTGCATATTCTATGATCGAGGAAGTTCGTAGACAGTTCAGAGAGATTCCTGGTATCATGGAAGGTAAGAGCAAACCTGATTATACAAAGTGTGTAGATATTTCTACAAAGGCTGCTCTTCGTGAAATGATTATTCCAGGCGTTATGGCAGTTGTTGCTCCACTCATCATTGGTTTCCTTCTTGGTACAGAAGCTGTAGGCGGTATGCTTGCAGGTTCCCTTGTAACAGGTGTTATGATGGCGATCTTCATGTCCAACGCAGGTGGTGCTTGGGATAATGCTAAGAAATACATTGAGAACGGCAATCACGGCGGCAAGGGTTCTGAAGCTCATAAAGCTGCAGTTGTTGGTGATACAGTCGGTGACCCATTCAAGGATACATCAGGCCCTGCTATCAACATCCTGATCAAACTGATGACAATCGTTGCATTAGTATTCTCTTCAGTATTTATCGGTATTCTTAACTAATTATGAATCATCACTACATAGAATCTATGTAGACAACATAAAAGCGGTATCGTTCATTTGAACGGTATCGCTTTTTTTTGTTTTTTGGTGTATACTTAATAACAGCGGCCCGGAGATTTGGATGAACACTATGTCTGCGGAGCAGACTCGGGTTTCATATGAAAATGCGCGGGTAAATCTTGAATTATCATGGAGGTTCTATCAAATGAGTGAAGTTATCAATAATATGAAGACAAGAAGAAGTATCAGAAAATATAAACCGGATATGATTCCGGAGGATGTGCTCAATCGGATTATCGAAGCGGGCACCTATGCAGCAACGGGTATGGGCAAGCAGTCACCCATCATTATTGCGGTGACGAATAAAGAAATCCGTGACAAGTTTTCGAAGATGAATGCAGAGATCATGGGTGTGGATTCTGATCCATTTTATGGTGCACCGGTTGTGCTGATTGTTCTGGCAGATAAAGCAAGACCAACCTATGTTTATGACGGCAGTCTGGTGATGGGCAATCTCATGCTTGCTGCTCATGCAGAAGGCATTGGCAGCTGCTGGATTCACAGAGCCAAAGAGGAATTTGAATCCGCAGAAGGCAAGGCCTTCTTAAAGTCACTTGGTATTGAAGGCGATTATGAAGGTATTGGCCACTGTGTGCTGGGATATACAGATGGAGAAGAGCCAAAAGCCATGCCTAGAAAAGAGAATTACGTTTACTGCGTGAAATAAAAAGGAAGCGGGGAAATAGAGAATGAGAGCTTATGAACGTTTATTAAATTATGTCGTTGTCCACACAGCCAGTGATGAATTCAGTGAGACAACACCAACCACCCAGCGTCAGTTTGATCTGGCGAACATGCTGGTTCCTGAAATGAAGGCACTTGGCATTGAAGATGCACGTGTCAGTGATTTATGCTGTGTGTACGGCACACTGCCGGCAACACTGGGATATGAGGATGCGCCGGCCATCGGTCTGATTGCCCATCTGGATACAGTGCCGGATTTCTGTGGTGAGCATGTGAAGCCGAGAATTATTGAGAATTATGACGGTGGGGACGTCGTACTGGGAGACAGTGGAAGAACACTGAGCCCGGCACAATTTCCACATCTGCCGTCTTTAAAGGGCAGAACACTGATTGTAACAGATGGTACAACAGTGCTTGGTGCGGATGACAAAGCCGGTATTGCGGAGATCATGACAGTTGTTGAACATCTGATCAAAGAAAACATTCCGCACGGCAAGATCTGTATTGCTTTTACACCGGATGAAGAAGTGGGAAGCGGTGCCTCAGCCCTTGATCTGGATGCTTTTGGTGCGGATTATGCCTATACCATCGACGGCGGCGAAGAAGGCGAAATCACCTATGAGAATTTCAATGCCTGTGCAGCCAAATTTGTGATCAACGGTTTCAATGTCCATCCGGGAAGTGCCAAAGATACGATGATCAATGCACTGAACGTGGCATGGGAGCTGCATCAGATGCTGCCGGCAGCGGACAGACCGGAACATACGGAAGACTATGAAGGCTTCTATCATCTGACAGATATGAGCGGTAATGTAGAAAAGGCCGAGATGCAGTATATTGTCAGAGATCATGATCTGGCGGCCTTTGAACTGCGCAAAAAAGAACTGCAGCATATCCAGACTGTCTTAAATGGCCGTTATGGTGAAGGCACTGTGGAACTGACCATTACAGAGCAGTACCGTAATATGTCCGAGAAGATTCTGCCGCATTTCCATCTGATCGAGAATGCGAAAGCAGCTGCTGAGGAAATTGGCCTGAAACCGCTGATCGTGCCTGTCAGAGGCGGTACAGACGGTGCACAGCTCAGTTTCAGGGGACTGCCTTGTCCGGATATCGGTACAGGTGGTTATGCTTATCATGGCCCTTATGAGCATATCACAGCAGAGGGCATGGATTTGTCTGTTGATCTGATCCTCGGCGTTTTGAAGCGCTACGCATCTTTTAAGGTTGGTGAATAAGTTGAAACAGGAAGTTTCATTTCGAATGGAAAGACCGGATCTTCTGAAGGCCGGTGATGAAGTGGAGATGAGCGAATCCAAGCTGAACACT
>NZ_JBBMEK010000273.1:0-4395 GCF_040096555.1 Coprococcus intestinihominis
TGCCGCAAGAACTTCCTTTCCATGTACCTCATACCAAATCTCCGGTTCCAATGCTCGCTGCATTCTGTACCAGACCATCTGTACATGAACCGATGACATCACAGTCTGCAGTTTGTACTTCTTCAATAGTTCTGTCCAGTCCTCACTATTCAGTTCAACCACCGGTTTTAGATTCTGTACCATTTATTGTCGCTCATTTCATACAAGTATAGTAGAGTTATTATAGCAGAATCCAATATTTTTCGCAACAAAATAAGCCGCCTGCTGCCCTGATGATGACATATTCTATATCTAAACAGAATTTTCATCATTGGCAGTAAACGGCTTATTCTTAATTTCTTTTATCTTTTTATCAATCTACATCCATTTAAAGCGCATCTATTTGCTCTCAAGAATCTTCTCAACACTGACAAGCTTGACACAAAGTGCAAAAAGCTTGGCCGCAACAGCCAGTTCTTCAACTGTCGGATAAGATGGTGCAATACGGATATTGCTGTCCTTAGGATCCTTTCCGTATGGGAATGTAGCACCTGCACCTGTCATCACAACGCCTGCCTCTTTTGCCTTGGCAACAATCGCTTTCGCACAGCCCTCCAAAGCATCAAAGGAAATGAAATATCCACCGAGAGGCTTTGTCCATGTACCGATTTCGAGACCGCCAAGTTCATCCTCCAGTGTCTGCTCAACCATTTCAAACTTCGGTCTCAGAATATCGGCATGACGACGCATCTGTGCTTCCACACCATATCGATCTCTGAAGAAACGAACATGTCTCAGCTGATTCAGCTTGTCGTGACCGATCGTCTGAACAACCATGTATTTGCGGATATCTGCCATGTTGGCATCGGATGTCGCAATAGCTGCAACGCCGGAACCAGGGAAGCTGATCTTAGACGTTGATGTAAACTTGAAAACCATATCCGGATGACCGGCCTTAGCACATTCTTCAAGGATCTCCAGGATTTCATCCCTCTTATCTTCATACAGATGATGGACACTGTAAGCATTATCCCAGAAAATTCTGAAATCTTCTGCTGCCGGTGTCAATGCCGCAAAACGTCTGACAACTTCATCAGAATAGGAATAACCCTGTGGGTTGGAATACTTCGGTACACACCAGATTCCCTTGACTGCCGGATCATTATTGACATATTCTTCTACCATGTCCATATCCGGTCCATCCTCATGCATCGGGATTGTGATCAGATCAAAACCAAAAGTCTCTGTAATCTTGAAATGACGGTCATAGCCCGGTGCCGGACAAAGGAATTTCACCTTGTCAAGCTTGCACCATGGTGTATGTCCAAGAAGGCCGAACATATAAGCTCTCGCTACTGTATCATACATCACATTCAGACTGGAGTTACCAAAAATCATAATGTTATTCGGATTCACTTCAGCAATAGAGGCCAACAGTCTCTTTGCTTCCGGAATACCATCCAGTACACCATAATTACGGCAGTCTGTGCCATCTTCACATTTCAGATCAGACTCACTGTGAAAAACATCCATCATTCCCATGGAAAGATTCAGCTGTGCGATAGAAGGCTTGCCTCTGGACATATCCAGCTTCAGCCCTTTCTCCTTGTATCCCTGAAATTCCTTATCAAGTTCTTCCTTCAAAGAGAGCAGTTCTTCTCTGCTCATTGATGCATACGCCTTACTCATCATTGTTGACATTCCCTTCTGATCACAGAGTGCAGACTGCGCTCTATGTATACCCTTTTATTCATAATACAAATTGCGCTCTTATTATAACGCTAAGCGATGAATGAATCAACAATCTTTTGCATTTTTTTGCAAGTTAATTAATATAATCCTGCAATTTCAGCATTTTTCGTGAATATTACCAGTGATTTTTGCATTAAATTGGTTTCTTTTGTCCATTATTTAAAATTACGATAACTGTCCCAGACAGTAAGGATCACTCAGCAAACCCTTCTCAACTTCTCTTTCTGCATGTCCATACCATCCGATATACCCTGCATATAGGTTGCCTGAAGTTCAGCCTCCTTCATCAGATACCATGCCTCTTCAATCCGATCCAATATCGCACACAACTCCGGTGAAAGCTCTTTCAGCATCTCTTCATATTCTTCACGTACCTCTTCTGATGCTTCCAGTTCTTCCTGATACTGATCTGATGTCTCCCACCATGCCATGTTCTGCAATCTCTGAATCTCTAACAACTGTTCTAATTCGACGATTTCCTTCCTCATTTTCTCCACCTCATCTTCTATTCTCAATGTTATCCTGCAACTCACATGTAAGCATTACAAACTATAACACAAAAATACCAGAATGGGTGTCGAAAGCCGTCGAACAGGCACCCCAAAGATTTCGACAAAAATCAGCATCCATGCGCAATCAATATCGCTGTTTCGAAAACAATATAGATTATCTCTCACTGATGCTTCCTTTTTTGATGCCGCAGTCTGCTGAGAGATTCTGAGCGAATGCCAAGAAAAGAAGCAATCTGCTGATTACTTGCGATCTGATCGACTTCCGGCCACTTTTTGCAGAACCATTCATAACGCTTATTGCCCGGCAAATAAAGCCGCTTGATATTGATCTCATTCTGAAATTCCAGCGCCTGATGCAGACATCTGACATAGAGCTTGGCCATTCTCGGATATTGCTGCATAAGGTCAAAAACTGCCTGCACCGGTATCTCCAAAACAGTGGTTTCATTCAGCACTTCTACACCGACAACCGACGGCGTTTCTTTTCCAACAAAAATTTCTACAGAATTCGCGACCATTCCCTTCTCTGTCATGAAAGAATCTGTCATTTCTGTCTGTGATTCATCAATAAAATAACATCGGAGCATCCCTTCAATAAGAACATAAACCTTCTTTTGAATATCACCAATATCGTAAATACAATCACCTTTTTTATAATGTACAATCTCCGATAAGCTTCCCAACTGCCCCGTCAACTCCGGATTATTTAATGGAATACATGCATTGATTGCTTCCACTGTTGTCATAACATCTCTACCCCTGTCCATTCTGTCTTTTCTCTATCATTTCCTTGATATCCATATAATCCCACTGCAGATCCTTTGTCACCAGAATATTTTCCAATGTTTTTGCCTCTTTTTCACTTTGCTTCATCTGTGCTTTCAGACGACTCAATGATTCCGGACGCATTCTTAAAAAGGATGCAATCTGCTTATTACTTGCACTGGCCTCAACCTCCGGCCATTTTTCACAAAACCACTGATATCGTTCTTCAGCCGTCAGGTTCATTCTCCGATTATTAATGACGCAGAGATACATCATAGTCTTCTGCAGATATCCTGCATACACCCAGATCAATGTTGGTATTTCATCGGAAAGCTGACGTATTTCTTTAATCGGAACCCGAAAAACCTCTGTCTCTGTCAATGCTGTCATCCCAACCGTTGACTGTTTATTGAAATTTTCTACATTCATGAAATCATTCTTCTCCGAAAAAAAGCACAGAACAACCGGATGCTGATGCTCATCATAAAAATATGTATAAACTGCCCCTCTCAGCAACATATAAAAATGTGTATAGTTCTCTCCTGCTTTATGGATTTCCTGCCTTTTCTTGTAAATGACTGTCTCTGAAATCTCACTCAGTCTTCTGATCACCGCTTGATCCTGTGTACGGAAAAGTTGCCTGATCAATTTTTCTGACACCATATATCATTACCCCTTATATTCATTTTTAAGTCATGATTCCATAATAGTAACATTTTAAATATAGAATTTCATTAACATTTGTTAATATAATTTTTGTTCTAAAAAAAATAAACAGGTTATAAAGCATGTTTTCTTTTCGCTCTATAACCTGTATTGTCCGTCCATTTCTTTTCTCACATCAGCAGACCATCAATTTTTTATTATACCCAGCGCTTTGTTTCTACTTTTTCAAAACGGTATTTCTGCTGCACATCCGGGTATTTGGTTCTATCTACCTCACTCATAAACATCCCGTATGGTCTGGCACATGTTTTATACGGCGGATAAAGCGCTTCATAAATCACCAGTTTCTCACCTGTTTCCGTATGCTGTGCAAATGCCAGAACTTTGTATAAGTATTCCGCACTTTCCTCTGATACCCATTCCCGTTTGAAATGTCGAACAATATCTCCCTCTTCAATGTCCCTTTCAAGAACATCCTCTGCAGCTGCTTCATCTCCCATAGATTCGGAATGACCATTCTGTTCATCCATCCGGACATTCTCTGCTGCCGCCTGCTCAGGCTTTCCCTGCGCATCCAGTTCAATATATTCCTCTCTGTCAATGGATACAGGAATACCTGTCTTTCCCTCAATGTGAACACCACCATACCAGGTACCTGTTACTTTACAGATATCTCCTACTTCGTATTCCATTGTATAATCATCTTTTTTCTTTATGATCT
>NZ_JBBMEK010000274.1:0-4380 GCF_040096555.1 Coprococcus intestinihominis
CTTCCTATTTTGCTGTTTTCAGCATTTAACTCATCGACAACATCAAAGAAGTTAACTCGATTTTCTATTAAAATATACATCAGTATTTCAATCAAAAGTAAATAATCAAACTGTATATTATACCCAAATCCCTGAAATAAAACGGTTATAATAAAAATAGCATACCTATAATCAATTTTAAATCCTTTTATCATAATACGAATCAAAAACCAATAATAAATAATAAACCCTATAATACCTCGCGACACGAGAATGTTAATAAAGTCACTTTCAATTGCCCAAGTTCCTCCATCTGCATATCTTCCGTATAACGAAGTAATAGTATATCCTGAACATCCAACTCCATATCCAAATATTATCTGATATAAAGAGCTCTCCTTTATGATAGTAAAATAATCTGAATAGTATCCAAAATGTGCTAATGTACTTGCATCTTTTCCATTACCAAATATTTTTATTAAAAACTTCGGTCCTATACCAGTTACTATTAATATTGTAGCTGCTGCAATCAATATGGCTATAATCAGACGTACCTTTTCTTTTTCAATTTTAATTTTTCTCATGTGCATTGTTTTTAACAACAGCAATAACAAGCAGCACATAACTCCCAATAATGTTGTTCTATTTCCGCATACACATGATTCTATAACGATTAATATTCGAATCACTGGATTATCAAAAAAAAGAATACCCATGACAAATAACGGTGCTAATACTGCCGAATGCCAGCTTAAACCCGATGGATACCAAATCCAGCTTCGTATAAAAGAAGCATTTTCCACCAAATGCAGCAAATCAACAAAAATTAATTGATTGATGTCCACTCCAAATAATCTATACAAAAGTAACTGTATAAATATCCAAACAAGCTCAACTAGAACAACCATTTTAATTGCATTAACAATAATCTTAATTATAGTTTTATAAGATTTATCTTTCATCAATTTTATTATACAACAAATAGCAAAATACAATGGCAGGGCCATAATCGCCAGATTGATTGCTGTTCTTTTGTATGTTTCTGTCATAGAAGAAAATTGAGCGAATACTCCCGCTATAAATGGTTCTGCAAAAAGCATCACAATTAACGGTTCCTTTATTAATTCTATTTTTTTCTCCTTGTAAAAAAACATTGTAACAAATGTAACCTGCAGCCAAAGGAACACTTCTTTTCTGACAATTTGCAATACAAGTAATGGCGACACAAACACCATAAAAAATAACATCCTCTGCATTGCTTTATCGATTCTAGTGTCCTGTTCAACTCGATTCATCGTACATACTCCATTCTTTGCTTCACTAATATCTTATCACTCATCCCCAAAGCTCACCTCAACTATCAAATGTTGATTTTCTCTTTTTTCTATCGGTGGCAAAACCATATAGTCTCCATATGCTGCTCTTAAATATTCATGATACTTCTCAGGTATCAAAAATTTGCAATTTTCAAAGTCTCTTTCTACTAAATTGGAAAATATTTCCTTTTTGAAACACCATTCACTATAATTCTCCGGACCATTCTCAAAAACAAATTTGCACTCTTTGTTATTATTAATCGTACTAATCGCTTCATACTTTTTTATCAAATTTTCTTTTTTCATAAAAACTGATACCACTCTAAAGGGTAAATTTTTTATGTATTTAGACCATATTACGCCGTCTTCTGAATGCCAAGTTTGATAATTACATTTAGCTCTTACTAATCCACGCAATATCTTCAATTTAAATATTCTGGCTTGAAAATCATTATTCAAATTCGGTATGTTATCATATGGAAACACATCAACCCATATTCCCTGTTCCCCTTGATCTTTTCTCTTACTCTCTTTATAAAGGGTTCCCTTTTTTATTACTTTACCCATTGGATGTGGATAAGATTGATCCGATTTCCAATCTATAATTCTGTATTGTTCTCTCAAAGAAACCGGCGCAATTTCAAGGAATTTTTCATAATCTTGTCTAAACATTCCAATATCTAAATCATCATCCCACGGAATAAATCCTCCATGCCGTACAGCGCCTAATAGCGTTCCACCCGTAAGAAAATATTTTATACCATTTTCATCGCATACCCTACTAATTTCTTTTGCAATCTCCAATTGTACTAATTGCACTTTACGTAATGTTTCACTATCCATGTGGTTCACATCCCCATACTCTTCTATAATTTTTAAAATAATTTTCTTTTTATCTTATTAACACCCAAATACATAACCAAATCAAAATTTCTAACCATAATCAAAACTCTCTTGAGTCCTTTCTCTTTTCTTAACTTCAATGAAAACTCACGAGTTCTTTTCAATTCGTAAACATCTTTCTTAGGAACATAATCGACTTTCTTTAAACAATCAACTATTTCCAAACTGGAAATAGTCATTTTTTCTTCGGATTCCGATAAATTTTCTCCAGTGTATTTATGTATATATAACGCTTCTTTATTAATAGCAAATTTATACGATTTTTCTAAGAGTAAAATCCATAAAAACAAATCATCTGCACCATTTGTTTTCATAATATACCTTTGCCACTCAACAGGAATACACTGCCTTTTTATTAAACATTGCCCCGGAGATTTTATAATATTGTGTGATTTTAGATAAAATGTTAAATTATTTAGCATTAAAAAATCTGTAGTTGTTCTGTATAATAAATACGAAGTCCCATCTTTCTTCTCCATATACGCATTACATATAACCATTTCAGCATTATGCGCAATAAGCACTCTCACCTGGCTTAATAGTGCGTCATCCACAAGTACATCATCTTGATCTAAAAAGAGGACATAATCGCCACTGCACGCCTTTAAGCCTGTAACCCTTGCCTGTTGAATTCCAGAATTTATTTCATGATCAATAATTTTAAAACTGAAATCAATTTTAATTTTGGGGATTTCAACAATGTCGTATGGACTATCATTTACAATAATCAACTCTATATTCGCTTCTGGAAATTCTTTCTTCAAATGCATATAATTCTTTTGGATAACCAAAAAAAGTTGTTGTAAATACTTGTTGCCTCTGTAAAAAGGCGTAATAACCGAAATCATAAAGTTATTTTTCACACATCTGCCCCCATGCTTTTATATATAGCAATTAATTGTCGATAATTATCCTCTGGTGTATACTTTTGTTCGTAATCCAAACGTGCATTCTCTCCAATTTTTTTGCATTCGGCTTCATTATTCCATAATCTTCTAATCTGATTAACAAAATCCCTACTATCACCCAGTTTCACTTTATAGCCATTCCTAGCATTTTCGATTGCTTCTGATGAAAATCCAAGATTTGTTGCTATTAGTCCTTTACCAAGACTTTCTGCCTCAATCTCAACCATAGAACATCCTTCATACCAAATAGATGGAAATACAACGAACTCTCCACCTTTTACAATAGAAAGACATCGATCATGCTGGGTATATCCCAGAAAATAGACATTTGAGTGCTGATCCGACCAAGTTTTGAATTCTTCCTCAAGCGGTCCACCACCCATAACAACTAATGGAATATCCATAATTTGATTCCATATATCCATTAAAATTCTAATTCCCTTTTCCTCACCAATACGTCCATAAAAAACAACATATCTATCAGGAAGATTTTCTAATTTCATTGCTTTAAGATTTGCTTCAGCATCTGGAACAAAATTATATTTTTTCGTAATTTTATTCTCATCAAACCCTATATTCTTCAAAAGCTTTATTTGATTCTCATTTAAACATATGTAATGATCTATTTGGTCGTAAAAACTTCTTCGTTTCCTGTGATACCAAAAAATACATGCAACAATAAAACTTTGGATTTTTGAATTTTTGAAACAGCTATATTTACACATTCGTAAATATTTTCCGTCACCACATTTATTACAGAGTTCTGTCCCTCTCAGAGATGTTGCACAAGGACATATAAAACGTGTATCATGGAGAGTGGCTACAACTTTAGCTCCACTCCTTTTTGCTGCATACAATATCGATGGCGAAAGCAAAGGAAAAAAAGTATGAATATGTACAATGTCCGGTTTTTCTTTTTTTATTATATGCTGTACAGCCCTATAATTTTTAAAGCTCCAAAGCATTCCAAGTGTAGCCTTAATCTTTCCTAAAATACCTGCATGGTCAAACTCATCATTAGAAACTGTATATCTAACCACTTCAATTCCATGATTTTCCATCAATGCTGTCTCGCTTTTAAAAACCTGGTCATCTCCACTTGCAGAGCCTTTTCTATGAAAATTATGTATTGCTAAAACCTTCATCTATATTTTACCTTTCATATCGGTTTTACATTTACCATTTTACTGAATATCTAAATCATATTTTTTACAAACACTTCTTCATATTGTCCGCATATTTTATTCCATGTATACTCCGCAGCCACACGTGCT
>NZ_JBBMEK010000275.1:0-4266 GCF_040096555.1 Coprococcus intestinihominis
TATCCGAATGGCGCTTGAGGCGGGTGCGGAAGTGGAAGGCAACTTTACCATGGAAGCGGCAGCACCGAAGATTAAGGGATATGATGCGCTGAATCTTTTCCTAGGCAAACCATACAATGTGTGGCTGAATCGTTTTGGTGAACGTTTTGCAGATGAAGGGATTGTGTATAATTTCGCAGTATCCTTTAATGCCTGCCTGCGTCAGCCGGATGGTCAGGTATGGGTTGTTTTCAATCAGGCACTGTTAGACCAGACCCTGAGCGACGGCAAGGATATGATTGAGACGATTCATATGCCGCCGAATGTGGAAGAAAGACTGGACACTACCATGGAGCAGGCCATTGCGGACGGTGTTCTCTGCAAAGCAGACAGTTATGAAGCACTGGCTGCGTTTATCGGCTGTGACGAAGAAACAGTGAAAGCGTCTATGGAGGAATACAACGGCTTCTGCAAGGAAGGAAGAGACGGTTGGTTTGCCAAGGATAAGCGTTATATGCTGTCTATGGAGGAAGGCCCTTATTATGCCATTCAGGCCGAATTGCCGGAGAAAATGCGGTTAAAGCGTTGAAAACTATGATGCGTTAATAAGAAATTTAGGAAAGTCAGATAAACTATAGAAAACCGCTATAGAAAGTGATATACTTGACGGCAGATGAAGATTTGAAAGGAGCATTTGCTATGAAGCAGAATAGAGTAGACAGAATTATGGCAGCCCTGAAGGAAATGGGACTGCATCAGATGCTGATCGTTGATCCGATGTCCATTTATTATCTCACCGGTGTTTATGTGTCACCTTTTGAACGTTTTTATGGTTTATATCTGAGAGAAGACGGCCATCATGCCTTTTTCCTGAACAGATTATTTACAGTACCTCAGGAAGTGGGTATTGAAAAGGTATGGTATTCCGACACAGACCCTGCTATGGAGATCGTGGCCAAGTATCTCGACAAAGATGCACCTCTGGGTGTGGATAAAGAACTGAAAGCAAGATTTTTGCTGCCGCTGATGGAGATGAAAGCAGCAGCCGGGTTTGTCAATGCTTCTCTGGCTGTGGACAATACAAGAGGCATCAAGGATGAAGAAGAGCAGGAACTGATGCGTATTTCTTCAGACATCAACGACAAGGCCATGGCACAGTTCAAGGCCATTGTCCATGAAGGTGTTACAGAGAAAGAACTGGCAGACCAGATGCTGAAGATTTATATGGATTTGGGTGCGGACGGTTACTCCTTTGAACCGCTGGTTGCTTTTGGTGCCAATGCAGCAGACCCGCATCATGAACCGGACAATACGGTATTGAAGGTGGGTGACTGTGTCCTCTTTGATGTGGGATGCATCAGAAAGGGCTATTGTTCTGATATGACACGTACTTTCTACTTCAAGGAAGTGAGTGACGAACATCGTCATATTTATGAAACAGTCCGCAAGGCGAATGAAGCGGCCATTGCCAAGATCAAACCGGGCATTCCTCTTTGTGAATTGGACAATACAGCCCGTCAGCTGATCACTGATGAAGGCTACGGTCCGCAGTTTAACCATCGTCTGGGTCATTTTATCGGACTTTCAGAGCATGAGTTTGGTGATGTTTCTTCTGTGAATACAGACAAAGCCGTTCCGGGTATGATTTTCTCTATTGAGCCGGGTATTTATCTGACAGATGATACAGGTGTCCGTGTGGAAGATCTGGTGCTGGTGACAGAGGATGGCTGTGAGGTATTGAATCACTATCCAAAGGAACTTCAGATTATCGGTTAATTTGTTGGCGCTTGTCCGGGCTTGCATCAGATATTGAAGAATGATACAATGAATAAGTGAAGAAATAAGAGAAAGTGTACTTTGCATCTGAGAAGATGTGAAGTACGCTTTGTTGGTTTAAAGGAATATGCCGAGGCACATTCTTTGTTTTATTATGGAGGCAAATACCTATGAATACACATCCTACAGCGACTTTACATATGGCCAACGGCAGTAAAATTGTGATTGAACTTTTGCCGGAAGCTGCGCCGAATACTGTCAACAGTTTTATTTATGCGGCATCCCGGGGATTTATGGATCACCATGCGATTCAAAGAATTGTTCCGGGCAACTGGGTGGACGTGACGTACCAGGCATTTGGACACAAGGAGTGCCAGTATCTGATTCCGAATGAGTTTGAACTGCATCCGGAGATCGAACCGTTGGATTCCCATCCGGGCTGTGTCTGCATGGGTGGTTATGGTGAGGATGGACTGGCCAGCTGCGAATTCTTTTTCCCGCTGCGTGACTGCCCGGATCATAAGGGAATCTATCCTGTTTTTGGAAAAGTCATTGAAGGCATGGATGAGATACGGCGTCTTGAGAAAGTGAAGACAAGACCTGTTGATTTCCCGATTCCGGGGGTTGAGGTCAATGAACCGGTTGAGCCGGAAGTTATTGAGAAAGTCGAACTGGATTTGAAGGGACAGACATATCCTGAACCAATTCGTATGAAAGTTCAGAATCTTCCGCCATGCTGGACGGATATGAGATAGAAATTGTTGTAGAATATAGAAGGAATGGGGGAAATAGTATGTTTAATATCCGAGAAATGAAACCGGAAGATAAAGCGGTCATTATGTCGATGGTGATTACCTTTTATCATAGTCCGGCAGTTGAACACGATGTAGACACAGCGGTGCTGGAGCGTACATTTGATGCGGCCACAGACCCGACGATGCCATATATCAGCGGTCTGGTGATGCTGGAAGATGAGAAAGTTGTCGGATATGGTTATGTGACCGGCTATTATGCATCGGAAGTCGGCGGAATGTGCATGTTCATGGAAGAAATGTACTTTACACCGGAATGCCGGGGAAAAGGGTACGGCACAAAAGCCTATCACTGGATTGTGGACCATTATCCGGAATACAAGCGCTTCAGAATCGAAGTCACAGAAAGTAATGTCAACGCCAAACGCCTTTATGAGCGCTGGGGCTTCAGATTCCTGGAATATAACCAGATGGTGCTGGACAGATAAAATAGAAGCGGCAGAAGATGTTTATGATAACTTAAGAATGAGTATGAAAGCCACATCTTAAAAGAGTAAAGCCCGGCCGCCTTCCAGTCAAACGTTAGCACGATTTTGCAGATTTTGCGAGCATAGCAACAGCTTTGAAGCAATGTCTGAGCCCGTAAGGGCGAGTTTTGCGCAGAAGCTGTTAATATGCGGCGCAGCAAAACCAAAAAAGTGCTTTAGTTGACTGGAAGGCGGCCGGGCTTTTTGTTTAAACGCGGACTTTTGTGCCTTTTCCGCCTCTGTTGACAAGTTTCAACTTATTCAACAGTAATTCCTTTTCATTGTGGATAATGGTGCATTCCTGGCTGCTGTCCAGTGGATAAGCAGCTTTGACGCTGTCACCGGAACCGAGGCTGATGCCGCGGACGCCGATGGCAGTTTTCTTCATTTCAGGGATGTTCATCATCGGGAAGCGGATAAAGTAGCCGTTTTCAGTCTGAAGAACAAGCTGGTTGAAGTTGTCGGCAGTGCAGATGGCAATGATGCTGTCGCCGTCGGCCAGCTTGGTGGCGGCAACGGTTCGTTTGGATACATCAAATTCGCTGCCTTTGACCAGTTTCAACATACCGGTTTTGGTAGCAAATAACATCATGGAATCCTGAATGGATGCCAGATTGCATATATGAATGATATTCTCGCCGGAGCTGTCATAGTTGCCCAGGTTGTCCAGCGGAATAGATTTGTCACGGAAACGTCCGAACGGCATATCAGTAATCTTGATCAGATGAAGACGTCCGGTATCGGTGAAGATGCAGGCCTTATCTGTATTCATACAGCTGATGACATATTTGTTTTCGGAGAGTGCGGCTTCCTTGTTGCGCTCAAAAGTAGCCTTATCTATGGTCTTAGCATAGCCAAAACGGTCAATCAGAGCAACGACTTCCATAGCTTCGGCTTTCTTTTCTTCATAGACAGCAGCACCCACATTCTCAATAGAGGTTTTACGCGGTGTGGCATAAGTCTTCTTGATCATATCAAGGTCATGACTGATGACCCGGGACATGCTCTTATGATTCTCAAGGATATCCTTGTAGGAAGCGATATTCTTCAAAGTAGCATCATGATCTTTCAGCAGGGCATCCATTTCCAGACCGATCAGCTTGTACAGACGCATCTCGAGGATTGCAGTGGCCTGACGTTCTGTAAAATCAAGGGCAGAAGCGGCTTTTTCAGAGGCCTTGCTCTTGAAGCGAATGCCTTCGGTAGTGCCTGTCATCAGACAGGCTTTGGCC
>NZ_JBBMEK010000276.1:0-4218 GCF_040096555.1 Coprococcus intestinihominis
CCACTTTCTCCATAAGTATAAGCCTGACGGACTTTCTCGTCTGCCCCATACTCTGCGAGGACTTCTGTATTTTCACGATTGATATCGTTGATATACTCTGTCAGTGTATAACCTTTAGCATTTGAACCACCTTTTACCAGAGATGCAAGCTGCTCTTTCGGGCTGTTCCCATCTTCGGTACGCTGGTTCTCCGGGATCAGGACTTCATCGCCATAACAGTCTTCCCATTTATAGGTGTTATCAAGTTCGAATACCCGGTTGTTATCTCCATCGTACATGGCTGCCATCAGGACTGTTCCACCCTGTTTTACGACTGCCAGACGATTCTCTGCTGTGTATTCATAAGTAACCGGATCTGCACTGTTTGTCTTATCACATTCCTGGATCAGATTGCCATCTTTATCATAGCTGTAGGTTGTTCCCGGATCGCCCCAGATCTTTGCATTGGTGCGTTTGATGAGCTGGTTGGAATCGTTGTACTTGTAGTTATATTTTGCTTTGCTGACACCATCTTCGATCTTCTCATAAGAAGTCCGGTTTCCGATCTTGTCATACGTATAATTATGGACTGTCTTTTTACCGCCCTCTGCTTTTTCTGTACAGCGTGTCAGTTCCCAGTTGTCATCATACTCATAAGTACGTGTTGTCTGGATCTCTTTTTCCTGATGCTCACAGTCTGCTTTGTCTGTCTCTTTCTGTGTATCGCCCCAGTTGTACCAGTCTTCCCAGCTTGGCATCTTTCTTGTTCCTGCTTCCAGTTCTGTAGCTGTTTCTCCCACTACATATCCCTGATCATTGTACTTGTACTCATAAGTACTGATTACTTTTCCACATGAACCACAGGTGTTGACAATCTTTGTAATATGATCTTCTGCATCGTAAGACACTTCCGTCTTTGTTCCGTTGCTTCTAACGACTTCTGTCACACGGTTCAGCGCATCATGCTTGTAAGTGGTTACTTTTCTATTACGGTCTGTCAATTTTACCAGATTGTCATTTAAATCGTATTCATAGCTGACCTTTGTCCCATCCGGGTATACGATTGCCTGCAGATTATCTGCGTCATCATAAACGTAGCTGACATCCTTTTTCGAACCGCTTGTCACTTTGGTGATTCTTCCAAGTGCATCGTATTCGTAGCTGCTCTTGCCTGTCTGATCCTTCATGGATACCCGTTCCCCGGCACTGTTATATGCGTAGGTCACGTCCTTTTCGGATGTCTCGCCTTTTGCGTCCTGATAAGATTTCTCCAACAGGTCATTCAGTTTGTCGTAATCATACGTGGTTTTCTTGCCGCTTGCCTGTGTATGTCCGGTCAGTCTGCCTTTTTCATCATAGTCGAATTTCTCCGTTCTTCCTGCCGGATCTTTGATGGATGTCAGGTTGCCTTCTAAGTCATAAGTATAATTCGTTGTCTTATTTGCTGCATTGGTGAAGGTCACCAGGTTATCCATGTTGTCGTAACCATAAGTTGTTACACCGCCAAGGGCATCAGTTACTTTGGTCAGGTTGTCATTCTTGTCATATTCCAGATGGCTCTTTAATCCGGTCTTATCTGTAACAACCTGAATATTCCCATGTGCATCGTAATCAAATCCCGTTGTGAATCCACGCTTGTCTGTAATAGAAGTTACCCTGCTGTCCTTATCATAGGTATAGGATTCCTTCTGCCCCAGTGCATCGGTCTCTTCTGTTACACGGTTGTCTTTATCGTAGACTGTCTTTGCAACATAGCCCATCGGATCTGTTACAGATGTCACATTATAATTCTTATCATATCCATAGCTGGTCTTTCTTCCACCCGGTTTGGTGATCTCAGTAATATTTCCTGCCGGGTCGTAAGTGTAAGCAGTTATCTTACCAAGCGGATCAGCTGCAGAAGTCATCTGACCTGCCAGGTCATAACTGTAGGTATTGCTCCGTCCAAGCGGATCTGTCTCCTTCACCAGATTGCCATACTTATCATAAGAAAAGCTGGTTGTTCCATCCAGTGCATTGGTAGAAGACTTCATGTTATGGAGCTTATCGTAAGTATAAGTGGTGGTACTCTTTAAGCTGTCGCTTTCTTTTACCACGTTGTCCACTTTATCATAAGAGAAATTTTTAGTATAACCCAGTGGACTGGTCATACTCTTCAGACGTCCGGCTTTATCATAACTGTAGGTATACTCTCCGCCATTCGCCTGTGTCATCTTTGTGACATTGTCATTCAGGTCAACACTGTACTGTGTCTCATTTCCCTTTGCATCCGTTACAGAAATGACATTGCCATGCTTGTCGTAATCATATTTGGTAACTGCTCCCTTTGGAGAGATCTGTTCCGTCAGATTACTTAAGCTGTCATATTTGTATTCCGTAATAAGTCCCATCGGATCTTTTGATTTGGTAAGATTTCCAATGGCATCATAACGGTATTCATTTGTTTCTTTTAACGGAGAAGTCTCACCGATCTTGCGGTCCAGTTCATCATACTGGTAGGTTGTCGTATTTCCATTTCCGTCTGTCTGGGATACGAGATTGTCATTTTTATCGTAAGCATACTTGGTAACCGTACCGTTTTCATCGACAGATTCCGTCACATTATCATTTCCGTCATACTTAAAGGTGCTGGATGCTCCCAGTGGATTTGTCTGAGAAATAACCCGGTCTTTCTTATCGTAAGCGTATTTATATGTGGCTTCCTCTTCTTCTGTCATGGATAACTGGTTGCCGACTTTATCGTAGGTAAAGGTTGTTTTATGACCTTCCGCATCCGTTACCGCTGTAATGCGGTCCATAACATCATATTCATAAGATGTGGTACTTCCGTCTGCTTCAGTAAGTTTCAGGAGTCTGCCGTACTGATCGTACTTGTATGTTGCTGTCCTGCCAAGTTCATCGGTCTGTGTCAGTACATTTCCGGCACCATCATAAGTATAATCCATGCTGTTTCCACCATTGTCGGAGGAATGGATCAGGTTGCCTGCTCCGTCATACTGATAGGTAATTACGAGTCCCTGTGCATCCGTACATTTTACAAGCTGTCCGATGGCATCGTACTCCATCAGCACCTTGTCCCCTGTCGGCAGTATTATGGATGTGTTATTTCCCTCTTTATCATACACATAGCTGTACGCATTGCCGAGGGCATCCGTCATCTTTGTGCTGTTGCCCTGTGAATCGTATTCGTAAGTGGTCTTTCCTTTCAGGGCGTCCACCGTCTGTTCCAGATTGTCGGTGGAATCATATTTCATTGCTGTAATGTTGCCCTTTGCATCGCTTACCGATGTCATGTTTCCATTACCATCGTAAGTCATGGTACTGGTATTTCCATTTTCATCGGTAGAGGATACCAGATTTCCATTTAAGTCATACTTCATGGATACGGTATATCCAAGGGCATCTTTGGATGAAGTCAGATTTCCTGCCTTGTCGTAAGCATAAGTATCTGTTCTTCCCTCTTCATCGGTAGAAGATACCAGATTTCCTGCTTTATCATAAGTATATGTGGTAGTTCCACTTTCTGGGTTGGTTTCACTTAAGCGGTTTCCTGTATTATCGTAGGTATAAGTCCAGGTTCTTCCACTGTCATCTGATTTTGATACCAGATTGTCTGCCGCATCATAAGTATAAGTGGTAACTGCACCTAATTCATCTGTCTCTTTAGCGAGTCTTCCGCAGTTATCATATTCCTTGGAATGGCTGCTTCCATCTCCATAAGTAATCTTGGTTTCATTTCCTAATGCGTCATATTCATATTTGGTTATATTACCAACTGCATCTTTGGACTGAAGCACCTGTCCAAGAGAATCAAACTTGGATACGGTTGCATTTCCATTTCCGTCGGTATATTTTTTCAGATTTCCTGCTTTGTCATATTCATAGAGCTTTGTTCCAAAATCTTTATTACTCTCTTCTATGACACGTCCCATGCTGTCATACTTATAAGTAATTGTATTTCCTTTTGCATCGGTTGCTTTGACCTGCTGATAATTCTTATCATAAACGTAGCTGATCTGATTTCCTTTCGGATCTGTACCACTGGTCATGTTGTACATCTTATCGTAAGTATAAGTGGTGGTATTCCCCAGTGCGTCAGTACTTGCTGTAATATTTCCCACGCCATCCAGTGTATAAGCGGTCACACCGCCATCGGCTGCTGTCTTAGAAGTCAGATTACCATTCGCATCGTAACTGTTCGAGGTTACATTTCCAAGTGGATCTGTCATGGTAACTGCA
>NZ_JBBMEK010000277.1:0-4174 GCF_040096555.1 Coprococcus intestinihominis
GATATCCGCAGGCGGATGAGAAGCTCAAAGAGCGTGTCAGCTATGAATTAAATACCATCAAAACCATGGGATTCGTGGATTATTTCCTGATTGTATGGGATTTTATTCATTATGCCAAAGAGCATGACATTATGGTCGGACCGGGCCGAGGTTCGGCAGCAGGAAGCATTGTATCCTACTGTCTGGATATTACAACCCTGGATCCGATTCGCTACAATTTACTCTTTGAGCGATTCCTGAATCCGAACCGAGTGACGATGCCCGATATCGACGTGGATTTCTGCTTTGAAAGACGACAGGAAGTCATTGATTATGTTGT
Organism: Coprococcus intestinihominis; assembly: GCF_040096555.1. Lineage (NCBI taxonomy): Bacteria > Bacillati > Bacillota > Clostridia > Lachnospirales > Lachnospiraceae > Coprococcus > Coprococcus intestinihominis. Next base: position 320 of record NZ_JBBMEK010000277.1, read on the forward strand.
CAGAAAATATGGCAAAGAGCGTGTGGTGCAGATTGTTACATTTGGTACAATGGCAGCGCGGGGGGTGATCCGTGATGTGGGGCGTGTCCTGGATCTGCCTTATGCCATCTGTGATAGTGTGGCCAAGATGATTCCGAATGAGCTTGGAATTACCATCGATAAGGCGCTGAAGATGAATCCGGAGCTGAAAAAGCTCTATGATGGGGATGACAGTATCCACAATTTGATTGATATGGCAAGAAGACTGGAAGGTCTGCCTCGGCATACATCCATGCATGCTGCAGGTGTTGTTATCAGCCCGAAGGCTGTCGATGAGTTTGTACCGCTGTCGAGAGGCGCAGACGATGTGATCACGACACAATACACCATGACCACGCTGGAAGAGCTGGGACTGCTGAAAATGGACTTTCTGGGGCTGCGTACACTGACTGTTATTCAGAATGCAGTGAAGCTGATCAATGCAGACGGTCGGCATCATGTGGACATGCATGAGATTGATTACAATGACAAGGCTGTTTTTGATATGATCGGAACAGGAAAAACCGACGGTATTTTTCAGCTTGAAAGTTCGGGAATGAAGAGCTTCATGAAGGAACTGAAACCCCATAATCTCGAGGATATCATTGCAGGTATTTCGCTTTATCGTCCAGGGCCAATGGATTTTATTCCGCGTTATATCAAGGGAAAAAACGAACCGGCGTCCATCACGTATGAGTGTCCGCAGCTGGAAGAGATTCTGGAACCGACCTACGGCTGTATTGTCTATCAGGAACAGGTCATGCAGATTGTTATGAAACTGGCCGGTTATGATCTGGGACGAAGCGACCTTGTGCGTCGAGCTATGTCGAAGAAAAAAGCGGATGTGATGGCGAAGGAACGCCAGTACTTTGTGTACGGCAATGATGAACTGGGTGTGCCCGGCTGTATTGCCAACGGTATTGATGAGGCGACGGCCAACAGGATCTTTGATGAGATGACGGATTTTGCCAAGTATGCCTTCAATAAGTCCCATGCAGCAGCCTATACCATTGTTTCTTATCAGACAGCATGGCTGAAATACTACTATCCGGTAGAGTTCATGGCGGCTCTGATGACATCTGTCATCGACAATTCAGTGAAAGTTGCAGAATATATTATGACCTGCAGACAGATGGGCATTAAGATACTGCCGCCGGATATTAATCATGGCGTCAGCAGTTTTTCTGTGGACAACGGCAGGATCCTTTACGGGCTTTCTGCGGTCAAAAGTATCGGAAGACCGGTGGTGGCAGCCATTGAACAGGAGAGAGCCCTGGCGGGACCATTTACAAGCCTGAAGAATTTCATTGAGCGTATGAGCGGCAAGGAAGTCAATAAACGTTCCATTGAGAATTTTATCAAGGCAGGTGCCTTTGACAGCTTTGGAGCCACAAGGCGTCAGCAGATGATGGTTTATGCGCAGATTATGGATCAGGTGGCTCAGGACAGAAAGAAAAATATCAGCGGTCAGATGACATTATTCGATTTCATGGATGAAGAAGAAAAACAGGCTTTTGAGATTCGTTATCCGAATGTGGGTGAGTATGACAAAGGTACTCTCCTTTCCTTTGAGAAGGAAGTCCTTGGGGTATACATCAGCGGACATCCGCTGGATGATGTGGCTGAGAGCTGGCGCAGGAATGTCACGGCGGTGACCTCCGATTTCTATGTCAATGAGGAAATCGGCATGCCGAATGTGGTCGATCAGTCATTGGTGGTCATTGGCGGTATGGTGACGGGCAAAACAGTTAAATCAACAAAGAACAACAAGATGATGGCTTTTATTCAGCTGGAGGATCTGCTGGGAACAGTAGAAGTCATTATTTTTCCGAATGATTATGAGAAATATCAGGCTGAGCTGACAGAGGAGGCGAAGCTTTACATCAAGGGCCGTGTATCTGCTTCGGAGGATCAGCAGGCGAAACTGATCGCGGAGAAGATCATTCCTTTTGATAAGGTGCCAAAGGAAGTATGGCTGCAGTATCCGGACAAGAACAGCTTTATCGGACAGCAGGAAGCCCTGTACAAAACCCTGGCGGGGCATTCGGGCAATGACCGGGTCATCATATTCTGTAAAGTGGAAAAAGCCATTAAGAAACTGCCTGTATCATGGAATATAAAGGCAGAGGAAGAAATTCTTGACCAGCTTGGAACAGTATTGGGAAAAGAAAACGTAAAAGTTCGGGAAACTGTCTTGAAAAGCTTCTAAAACTGTATTAAAATATTTCTAATGGATTTGAGATAAAAGATTAAGACAGCGTAAGTGGAGGAATTGAGCATGAATGATGGTGTAAAAACAATAGGTGTACTGACAAGCGGTGGAGATGCACCGGGAATGAATGCTGCAGTTCGAGCGGTCGTCAGAACGGCGATTGCTTACGGCTGTCAGGTCAAGGGGATTCAGAAGGGATATTCAGGACTGTTGGAGGAAGAGATCATTGATCTGTATGCCGGCAGTGTATCTGATATTATCAATCGCGGCGGTACATTTTTATACACAGCCAGATGTGAGGAGTTTCGTACAGAGGAAGGCCAGAGAAAGGGCGCAGAGATCTGCAGGAAGCATGGCATAGACAGTGTTGTTGTTATCGGCGGTGACGGTTCTTTCCAGGGCGCAAGAAAGCTGGCGGCTCATGGTATCAATACCATTGGTGTACCGGGAACCATTGATCTGGATATTGCATGTACAGACTATACGATTGGTTTTGATACGGCGGTGAATACAGCGATGGAGGCCATTGACAAGGTCCGCGATACATCCACATCCCATGAGCGATGCAGTATTATTGAAGTTATGGGAAGAAATGCCGGATATATTGCACTTTGGTGCGGTATTGCCAACGGTGCAGAGGATATCCTGCTTCCTGAATTATATAATTACGATGAGGAAGCCTTGATTGATCATATTATTGCCAACCGAAGAAGGGGCAAGAAGCATCATATTATCATCAATGCAGAGGGTGTTGGCCATTCCACCAGCATGGCCAAGCGGATTGAAGCGGCCACCGGCATTGAGACGAGGGCAACGATACTTGGACATCTGCAGAGAGGCGGAAGCCCGACTGCGAAGGACAGAGTGATGGCTTCCGTCATGGGAGCCTATGCTGTAGATGCTCTGATGGGCGGCAAGAGCAATCGTGTTGTTGCTTATAAGGACGGCAAGTATGTTGATTATGATATTGAGGAAGCATTGGCGATGCAGAAGGAGCTGGATCCGTTCCAGTACAGTGTAGCCAAGATCCTTGCACGCTAGTACATCGTTTTCGAAATAACTATACCATTCACTTGCCTGCGAATCCGAGTGTACAGGTAGAAAAGCCTCGGCGTAGCCCGCTATGCCTGCGTTTTTTTACCTGCACACTCGAATCCGCATCCTACGCGATTGGTATAGTTATTTACGAAACGATGTACTAGTCCACATTGATATAATTACAGAACAGATATAACTGAATCATACAGAGATATTCAGGGGCTGTCGTCAGAAAATTCCGCAGTGGCTTTGAGCCATCGGGAAGAGGCGGCAGCTCTTTTTTTGAAGGAGGAGAAGATGATCACAAGTGTTTCCAATCCACAGATGAAAAGGATCAAAGAGCTTTTGAATAAGAGTAAGCAGAGAAGAAAGGAAAAGTGTTTTGTGGCAGAGGGCATCCGGATGGTTGCAGAAACTCCGGTGGACAGACTGGAGAGGGTTTATGTATCTGAGAGCTTTTACAGGCATCCGCCGGAACTTCGGGGACTTGATCTTTCGAAGGCACTGATCGTGGATGATCAGGTATTCCGACAGGTTTCCGATACACAGACACCTCAGGGAATTATGGCGGTTGTCAGACAGCAGGA
>NZ_JBBMEK010000278.1:0-4146 GCF_040096555.1 Coprococcus intestinihominis
CCTGAATGGAAAGATGCGATGCGGGATTATATTCAGGAATTGAGGGGGTAGGAAAATGGCAAAAGAAAAAAGCAAAAAGAAGCTGGGAATGACCACACTGATTTTTATCGGTTTATTCCTTGGTGCATTTACCGGTATTATTTTGTATTACTTTGTTCCGGGCGGATACATGAGAGATACCGTGTTGGTGGATGGTGTATTTTATGTTGTCGGACAGGGCTTTTTAAGACTCATGCAGATGCTGGTTGTACCGCTTGTATTCTGCTCCCTGATCTGTGGTAGTGCGGCTATTGGTGATACGAAGACCCTTGGCAAAGTCGGTGTGAAGACCATTGTATTCTATCTTTTTACAACGGCTCTGGCGATTTCGATCGCCCTTGCGGTGGGAACGATTGTCAAACCGGGACTTGGACTGGATACAGCTGCGATTCAGACACAAGATGTCACTGTAGCTGAGAGTACGACTCTGACAGAGACGTTATTAAATATCATTCCGACTAATCCCATTGGAGCATTGGCGAATGGTACCATGCTTCAGGTGATCGTATTTGCACTTTTTGTCGGCATTATTCTTGCAAAACTGGGAGAAAGAGTGGAAGTTGTTTCTAACTTTTTTGCACAGTTCAATGATATTATGATGGAGATGACCAATATGGTCATGATGGCAGCGCCGATTGGCGTGTACTGCCTGATTGCCAGAACATTTTCCAATATCGGTTTTTCGGGATTTATTCCGATGGCAAAATATATGCTCTGTGTACTTGGAGCACTGGCGATTCATTGCCTTGGCAGTTATTCTGCATTGATGGCAATCTTTACAAGACTGAATCCGTACAGATTTATCCGTAAGTATTTCCCTGTTATGAGTTTTGCTTTTTCAACAGCAACATCTAATGCTACGATTCCGATGGCAATTGAGACCCTGGATGAAAAAATTGGTGTATCCAAGAAGATTTCATCATTTACGATTCCGTTGGGAGCAACGATTAATATGGATGGTACAGCAATCATGCAGGGTGTTGCCGTCTGCTTTGCTGCCCAGGCATTTGGCATTACTTTGACACCGACGGATTATCTGACTGTTATCGCAACGGCAACATTAGCTTCCATTGGTACAGCAGGTGTGCCGTCTGTTGGTTTGATTACATTGTCTATGGTATTTGCTTCTGTTGGGCTTCCTGTAGAGGCCATTGCCATGATCATGGGTATTGACCGAATCCTGGATATGGCCAGAACAATGGTTAATATTACGGGTGACGCAATGTGTACGGTCATTGTGGCGAATCAGGACGGTGCACTGAATCGGGATGTATTTAACAGCAAATAAAAGAACTGAATAAGTATATTGTGTATAAAAGGTATCCGTGTTGATAAATGCGGATACCTTTTGTCTGTTACATCCGTTTCAGTTCAGGGAGAACTGTGGCGAGCATTACGATGAAGCAAAGACTGCCGCCGATAACATTGGAGACGGGTTCGGCCATAAAAACGCCGTTTGGGCCAATGTTCAGGGCATAAGGCAGGATATAAGTCAGGGGCACCACAATGATGACTTTACGCAGTATGGAGAAAAAGATGGCATATTTCTTCTTGTTGAGGGCTTTGAAAATTGTTTGGCCCACATATTGCAGCAGCATGAAGATAAATGCAGCAAAATAAAGTTTCATGGCGGGGACGGTATCGGTCATCAGGGCCTGATCCGAGCTGAAAATACCGATCAGGAAGCGAGGTGCAGCCAGAATCACGCTCCAGATGAGCAGCGTATAGATCAGCGCTAAAACAGCCATGGTGATACCGGCCTGACGTATTTTTTGGGGGCGTCTGGCACCGTAATTGTAGCTGATGATCGGCGAGGAACCTTCTGTTATGGCGTAAATCGGCGTTTCGACCATCTGACGGACACTGGTGATGATGGTCATAACGGATATGTAGACATCACCGCCTGTAACGGACAGGACATTGTTGGCGCAGATAGTGACAAGACTGTTGGTCAGCTGCATAATAAATCCGGCAGTTCCGAGGCTGACGATATTTTTGGCATCTTCACCGCAGGATGCCAGTTCGGTTTTGGAAAGAAAACGGATCCGATATTCTGCTTTGTAGTGTAAAAAGTACAAAACAAAGGTAGCAGACAATGTCTGCGAAATAACCGTGGCAATGGCGGCGCCTTTGATGCCGAGTCCTAATACAAAAATAAACAGCGGATCCAGCAGAAGGTTGGTGATAGCGCCGATGATAACGGAAATCATGCCGGTTGTTGCATAGCCCTGGGCATTAATGAAAGGATTCATGCCGGTGGCAGCCATGGATGGAAATGTACCGAGCAGATAGATCATCAGGTAGGGGTATGCATAGACCAACCCGGCATCAGAAGCACCAAAAAGTACCAGAATCGGTCTGGCAAAGAGCAGTCCTGCGATCATCAGGATAACTGCGCATAATGCCAGCAGGGTAAAGGATGTATTCATCAGAAGTCCGGCTTTCGCATGATTGCCTTTGCCGCGTTCAATGGAGAAGATCGGCGCACCGCCGGTGCCGAACAGGTTGCTGAAGGCTGTGATAATGACAATGATCGGGAAACAGAGTCCAACAGCGCCGAGAGCCGTGGTGCCAACGTCAGGGATACGGGCAATATAGACACGGTCAACGATATTGTAGAGAAGACTCATGATCTGGGCTACAAGCATCGGCAGAGCGGCTTTCAGAATGTTGCTGACGATATTGCCATTTTCAAAATCAATGCGTTTCATAAAAATCATTCCTTGTTTACAAATTTTCTTGATGTAGTATAACATGAAATGAACTATATGAAAAATATTGTTTTTATATCTATCCTATAGTTTTTTTATATAGAAGAACACCAATTGAACAGATTATGAAGGAAACCGGCCTTACAAAATCTGAAATCAACAACCTTTAAACTTACATCAGGAAGAATATTAGGAATCAAAACGAAAGAAAACTGTAAAGAATGAACGTGTCTGCTATGAATTCGTTCATTCTTTACAGTTTATTGAGATTTGGGAAAGTTTTGCCCTTTATAACTCCGGATGCCGTTTAAAGTAATCCTTTGTTTCGTTTCTTACCACGCCATTCAATGCCAGCAGCGCGATTAAGTTCGGGAATGCCATCAGTGCATTAAAGATATCGGCAATGTTCCATACGGCAGCAACGGTCATATAAGGGCCGATGAAAACGCAGATAATGTACAGCCAACGGTAGGTTTTGACAGCTGTCTGGTTTCTGTTCAGAAGATATTCCAGACAACGTTCGCCATAGTAATCCCAGCCGAGGATGGTTGTAAATGCGAAGAATACAAGGCAGAGCATCAGTGAGAAAGATGCCACAACCGGAGGGAACGGAAGACCCTGCTGGAAAGCAGCTGTAGTGACGGCAACACCTTCAAGGCCTGTATTCCATGTTCCGGTAATAACGATAGAAAGACCTGTCATGGAGCAGATAACGATTGTATCGATAAATGTACCTGTCATAGAGACAAGACCCTGACGGACAGGCTCTTTTGTCTGAGCGGCGGCAGCAGCGATAGGTGCGCTTCCGAGACCGGATTCGTTGGAGAAGATACCTCGCTGGATACCTTTCTGCATAGCCATGATCATAGTACCCATAGCGCCGCCGGCCAAAGCACTGCCTGTAAAAGCAGATTTCACGATGGTTACGATGGCAGCCGGAACAGCTGTGATGTTGGTGATCAGGATGATCAATGCCAGAGCTACATAAAGAACTGCCATAAAAGGCACAACAATCTGAGCAACTTTGGAAATTCGCTGGATGCCGCCGAGAACAACCAGACCGACACATAATGTCAACACAAGACAGGCGATAACGGTTGCCCATGAGTAGGTATTGCCGAACAGTGTGACGGTGTGTGCCATATTCGGATCAAAGAAATTTTTCACTGCGGAAGCGATACCATTGACCTGTGTAAAGGTACCGATACCGAACAGACCAACACCGGCACCGAAGAAGGCAAAAATTTTGGCAAGCCAACGCCATCCGTGTCCCATCCCGTTTTCAATATAGTAGAAAGGACCGCCGAGAACATGGCCTTCGTTATCGATTGTACGGTATTTGATTGCTAACAGACCTTCGGCATATTTAGTCGCCATACCGAGAAAAGCAGCAATG
>NZ_JBBMEK010000279.1:0-4123 GCF_040096555.1 Coprococcus intestinihominis
ATCTCATCGATGTCTTCATCAGATACCACGATCTCAGCCTTACTATCTACAGGAATCGCATTGTCCTTGTCTCCGCCATCCACAGAAATAATACAAAATGGCAGTGCTTCATGCAGTTCAAACAACAGTCTGCCAAGCAAAATGTTCGCATTGGCACGGCCTTTATCAATCTCTGAGCCGGAATGTCCACCCACAAGGCCATGGACATGCAGTGTCATTGCCGTTCCCTCGGCGGAAGCACAGCTCATCGGAAGAAACGATGTGGCTTTCACACCGCCGGCACAGCCTGCAAGGAAATGCCCTTCATCCTCTGAATCAAGATTCAAAAGGTATTTTGCCTTCAGATCAGCTGTATCCAGTGCAATGGCACCTTCCATGCCCACTTCTTCTTCAGTTGTAAAGACCACTTCCAGTTCCGGATGTTCAATCGTATTATCCTCAAGAATTGCCAATCCCATGGCAACGGCAATGCCGTCATCTCCGCCGAGGGTTGTTCCCTTTGCATGGACATATCCGTCTTCAACCACCAGGTTCAGTCCATCTCTCGCAAAATCAAAATCCACACCTGCATCTTTGACACATACCATATCCAGATGTCCCTGGAGCATCAGAACCGGCGCTTCGCCATAGCCTTCTGAAGCCGGCTTTCTGATTACGACATTGTATTCTTCATCCTGACGGACCTCAAGATTCAGAGACTGTGCCACAGAAACACAGTAATCGCTGATGGCTGCTACATTGTAAGAACCATGCGGGATCTTGCAGATCTCCTCAAAATAATAAAAAACGCGTTCCGGTTTTAAACCTTCTAAAACTCCCATTTCTATCTCCCAAAATAAAATTAATTTTTAAAACTGTGAATTGGCGCCGGAATTCTGCCGCCGCGGTTAATGAAATCCGAACAGTCAAATTCATTCACTTTCATAATCGGTGCATAACCAAGCAATCCGCCAAATTCAGCTGTATCGCCGACTTTCATGCCATGTACCGGAATCAGTCGGACCGCAGTTGTCTTCTGGTTGATCATACCGATCGCCATTTCATCTGCGATCATACCGGAAATAGTGGTTGCCTTTGTATCTCCCGGAATAGCGATCATATCCAGACCAACAGAGCATACACATGTCATCGCTTCCAGTTTCTCCATGGTCAGTGCACCTTCCAGTACAGAATCAATCATACCCTGATCCTCAGATACAGGAATAAAAGCACCGGACAGACCGCCGACATAAGAAGAAGCCATGATACCGCCCTTCTTCACCTGATCATTCAAAAGGGCAAGGGCCGCTGTTGTACCCGGTGCACCCACGCGCTCAAGACCCATTTCCTGAAGGATCTCAGCAACGCTGTCACCAACAGCCGGTGTCGGAGCAAGGGAAAGGTCAATAATGCCAAACGGCACGTTCAGACGTCTGGAAGCTTCCTGGGCAACCAGCTGCCCAACACGTGTCACCTTAAAAGCTGTCTTCTTGATTGTATCACAGAGCACACCGAAATCCTGACCTTTGACTTCTTCAATAGCACGTTTAACAACACCAGGGCCACTGACACCCACGTTGATGACAACATCTCCCTCTGTCACACCATGGAATGCGCCTGCCATAAATGGATTATCATCCGGTGCATTACAGAAAATAACAAGCTTCGCACAACCAAGAGAATCATTGTCCTTTGTCAGCTCTGCTGTCTTCTTCACGGTCTCGCCCAGCATCTTGACAGCATCCATATCAATACCGGTCTTGGTAGAACCCACATTCACAGAACTGCAGACGAGTTCTGTCTCTGCCAATGCCTGAGGGATAGATTCAATCAACAGCTTGTCCGCAGGTGTCATGCCCTTTGAAACAAGGGCTGAATAACCGCCGAGAAAGTTGATGCCTACTGTATGAGCGGCTCTGTCAAGGGTCTTGGCAATCTTCACATAATCTTCCGGTGTCTTGCAGCAGCTGCCGCCAACCAGTGCAATCGGCGTTACGGAAATTCGCTTATTGACAATCGGAATACCATAATCCAGCTCAATCTGCTCACCGACCTTCACAAGATTCGCTGCCTTCTCAGTGATCTTACGATATATCTTATCACAAACAACATCTACATCATTATCACAGCAATCAAGAAGACTAATACCCATTGTAATTGTACGGACGTCCAGATTGGACTCCTCAATCATCTTGTTCGTTTCCTGAACTTCAAATACATTGATCATTTATCTTACCCGCCTTTGTTAAATTCTATGCATGATGTCAAAAATCTCTTCGTGCTGCATTTTGATCTGAACACCAAGATCTTCACCGATCTTATCAAGATCCTTCACCAATGAGGCAAATTCCTTATCTGCACCATTAGCATCTACGATCATCATCATATGAAAATAGCCCTGGATAATGGACTGATCAATATCAAGAATGTTAATCTTATGCTCCGCAAGATATGTACATACGGTTGCAATAATACCTACTCTGTCCTTGCCGATAACTGTAATAATTGTCCTGTTCATGATTCAATACCTCCGTTTTATAATGTGATAAGAGCCCTTGCCTCATCCCTTGGGGCAACGCTGATATGCAGCGCTTCTTTTGTCACTGAAAAATCTCTTTCCAATTCATTCTGAACGGCTCTGAGCGCAAGCTCAGGAAAATTGTTCTCCTTGCTCAAGTGTCCAAGGATCACCTGCTGCAGTCTCTCATTCAGGAGTCTGCCGACCAGCTGACCGGACATCTCATTGCAAAGATGGCCATAATTCCCGGCGATTCTGCGCTTCAACTGATAGGGATATGGTCCCACTTCAAGCATATGCAGATCATAATTAGCTTCCACATAGAGCAGATCACAATCCTTAAGCTCATCGATGATCGCCTCATCAAAATAACCCAGGTCCGTCACTGTTCCAATTCTTGCATCTGCCGTTTCAATCTGATAGCTGACAGGATCCCTTGCATCATGGGGAATAGAAAAAGGATGGATGGTCATATCGTTAATCTGGAAAGTCTCTCCCGGCCGGATCACATGAAAAAGTGATTCATCCACCTTGCCAAGTGACTTCGTCCGCCATATTTCTTCCAATGTTCCTCTTGTCCCATAAATCGGCACATGATACCTTCTTGACCAGACACCGATTCCCTGGATATGATCCATATGTTCATGGGTAACGAGAAGTGCATCAATATCAGTACCTTCTGTGCCGAAACTCTTAAGTCCCTGCTCAATTCTCTTCTTACTGATACCTGCATCGATCAAAATATGTGTATCATCATTTGCTGCATACAGACAGTTGCCGCTGCTGCCGCTGGCAATTGTTGAAAATTGCATGCATCTCATCCTCTCATCGTAAAATAATAACTTTCAAGTTAAACGCATCTGTGCGCAGAACTTTTATACTAAATTATAATCCATCGACATTTTAAACGCAACATTTATTTTGTATTAGTACAGTAATTCATCAAAGTACACAAACGGCTGCCAAAGGCAGCTAAAACATTTCATCATTCGTGCATTTATTGTTGATCCAGCTTCTTTTTCAACTGAGCATACACATCCGATAATGTTGTGTTATTCTTAATCACAAAAGAACATTGCTCAAAAAAGACCTCATCCGGCTGCTGGTTTCTCATCACCGAATCAACCTTCTCATCGGAGTAATTCCTTGTCTCCTTCATGCGCTGTCTGCGGATCTCCGGTTTCGTATACACATACCAGAATTCATCACAGATATCTTCATATCCGCATTCAAGAAGAATGGCAGATTCCAACGCCACAAAACGACACTCACCGGAAGCCTCTGCCTCTGCGATCAACTTTCGTATCTCATCCTTTACATAAGGATGCGTCATACTGTTCAACTTCTCCAGGGCTTCTTTGTTGTTAAAAACATGATCGGCCAGCTTCTTTCTGTCGATTTCGCCGTCATCCATCAAAATATCCCTGCCAAAATATTCCACGATCAGCTGATAGCTGATATTGCCCTTCTGCATCAGTTCTCTTGCCACTTCGTCAGACATAATCACACATCCTCCGAAATTCTGCTGAAGCATTTTGATCACTTCGGATTTACCTGTACCGGCACCGCCTGTAATGCCATACACCTTCATTTGTACATCCCCTTTTCTACGTCCCGGATTTATTT
>NZ_JBBMEK010000280.1:0-4117 GCF_040096555.1 Coprococcus intestinihominis
GATCCGCCGTGTGCCCTCAAATACTCGTATCTTTCTAGGTTGTCCCGGATCTCTTTTCCTAACTGTTTACTCCGTTTCTTCTGATCCGGCGTTTTCATCGAATTTTTCATTGATTGCCTCCATGATCTTACCGATCCGAACCTCTCCGATCCCTTTTACGGATTTGATTACCGCTTCAATGTCCTTCACGTCCAGGGCATTTACAGAAGCCTTTCCGTCCTCCCATCCACTTTTATAAATATCGGTGCAAAAGTTCTCAAACTGCTGATGATCGTACTTTTTTACAGCCTTGTAAACTGCTCTGTTTACCAGGTATCTCTTATTCTGAATTTTCTTTGCCATAATCACACTGCCTCCACATATGTAACTGTATTTGTCTTGAATCCGTTCTCTTTGCAAAAGTCCCGGAAGAGATCCGACAACTCTTTGAGCGTTTTCACGCTCTCGAACTGTGTTTCATCCTCCATTCCATCGCTATTGATGAAGCCTATGTTGTACTTCTGGTTGTATCTGGAATAGCTTCCCTTTGCCGCTCCTCTTACCGTCATGACGCCTGCACCTCAGCTCCAAGTTCTTCGATAACTCTTCTCAGGGCATACTTCCCATTGGATGTGAGCTGTCTCTGCCATGCTCCCTGAGATGGAGCCCATCGGAAACCGTTTGCTTTCAGAGTGCTTCTGATTGCCTCATCTGGCTTTCCATCGAACACGATCTGTATTCGCATCAGTTCTGTATTCTCAATTACCTTGAAATCGCCATAATCCGCCTCCGAGGTGCCTTTCTCTTTTGTCTTTTTCAGTTCATCAACTCTCTGCTGGCATCTCTTGATATTTGCCAGATTGTTTTGCAAAGCCCAGCTCGGATATGGAGATCTGTCATACCCGAACTGATCCATGGATCCTTGGAGCTTCTGGAGCTGTTTTTCTGTCAGGAGATCACATCCCTCCAGCGTATGGTGCTTGCGGTAATACTTGTTGATCTCCTTCATGTTTTCCTGAACTTCCCTCAAACTGTCAATTTTCTCCTCCAGGGCTTCAATAGCGTTTTCGTCATCACTCTTGATAACCTCTTTTGAGTACAGAAGGTTATTCAGCTTTCCTCGGATCGACTGGCAGTAATTGTAGAACTCATGGTTTTTATCCCAGGCTTTGACCTGTTTCTCTTTCTTCTTTACCGGAAAGTTTCCGGCTCCGGAGATCATAACAGACGGACACATGCAGCCGATTCTTGCCTCCTCGTTGAAATATTTTCCCAGGTTCTTTGCATATCTGGTTGCCAGTCTCCAGGCTCTTTCCCGGTATTCTTCTCCTCTTCTGGCAACTACTTCTTCCGCCAGATCATATACTTCGTTGACGTCCTCCTGGTATTCTTTGGTTCTGGATCCCAGCTGATACTCATTAAAAGACATCATATTCTGTGCTGTTCTGGCAGCCTCTTCATTGATTACTACAAATTCTCTTTCGCTCATGACTTACTCCTCCTCAATCTCTTCTATTACTTCGCATCTTATTTCCGGTTTTGATTCATGGTTCAATCTGGAAAGGCTCCACCCCTCAGATACATTACTCATGGAAATGTAGCCATTCGGTGTGATGTAGATATGCGCTCCGTCTGTCTGGATCTCTCTTTCATCCCCGAACTTTTTCAAGATATCCGCTACGATCGCAAGATGCGGAAAGCACTCAGCGTACATCTGTTTAAAATCCTCTTTTTCTGCCTCCAGGCGTTCCATTTTTGACATTGTAATTTCCTGCATTTCTGCTTCCTCCTTATATTCCAGTGACACATGCCACCAATTATCTGTTAATTTGATATCTCTGATAATGGACTTCCGGATCTGTTCCATTGTTTTCATGCTTACAATCTCCCTGGAAGTAAATTCCAGTTTTTCACTCAAGTCTCCGGTCATCATTTCGTAATGGATCTCTCGCTCGTCATCCGGATCGGACTTACAGAAGTCCAGGAACTTCCTGCCGATCCATTTCTTTAAATCATCCACGCTTATTCCTCCTCATAATCTTCATACTCGATCCCGGCGATCTCGCAGATGCTTTCATAGTCGGAACCATTTTCGTACATGTTCCGGATCGTTTGCCCGTGGATCGTGCCATCCCACATCCGGATCATATTTTCGATTGCCTCATTCAGTCTCTGATTGCTTCTGTCTGCCATTATTTCTCTACCTCCTCAATAATCTCTGATGCTAGCTCTTCGCCGTATTTTGTTGCCAGGAACATTCTTGCATATCCCCATTCTTCCGGACTGTTGGACTTGTCAAACATTTCTACTGCATCTCTCCGGCACTGTTCTGCTGTCAGATCTCCACTGGCTACCGTCTCAATTCTCCTCCGGATCTCCTCCATGCGTCTCATTGCTTGCCGTCTTTCTTTGTCCAGATCCATCATAATGTTTGCAGCCTCCAGCATGCTCTTAATCAGTGGCATGCCTCCGGTTTCGTATAAAGTAGCGATCTGATCTTTTCCACCGACTTCGTTAATTGCCGGGTGCCAGGTGTATACTGTTTCAATGATCTCGTAATTCTGATCGGAGATCTCGCCTCCAACTCTTTCCTCAAATTCATGCTTCATCATAACTTTTGTCCTCCTCAACTTTCTTGTAATCTTCCAGTATTCCCATAAGCGTTGCTTTCCCGATCCGGAACTTCTGTTTATGTCCACATCTGGTCCCCATATAATTGACAACTGTTCTTTCCGGAAGCTCATGCTTTATGTACTGGATCATGTAGTAATGACCGTCTCCATGGTGAACCACATCTATAAATTTGTGCTCATTCCGGATATTCCGGAAGGTTGCTCTTTCTGTTCTGTTTGCTCTGGATCTCTTAATCATATCCGCTTCCTCCTATTCCTCAACCTTTTTGATATAGATGTATCTCTCGCCGTTTTCACCCTCGTAGATGCCGTTGTACATGTTCCAGACTTTATCAGCTCCAACCTCTGTGTAGTGCTGTCCCCCAAACATTACGTTGTCGTTCTCGTCAACGATGATGTAATTCTCTTTGCTGGCTGCCTCTTTTCTCAGTCTGTCGATCGTCAGGATCAGGCTCTGTTTTGAGGTTCCATATAACTTCTTTCTGTCGGCTCCCAGTTCTGCAGCCAGGTCTCTAAGTTCATTTGTGTTCATTTTTGATAAGCTCTTTTTCATATCTTTCTATCTCCATTTCCGTTCGTGTCGTTCATTTGTTTTCTGTTGATGCTTGAAGTATAACTCACTGTAGTGCGTTATGTCAAGGCGTGTTCTGCATTTTTTTGTAAAAAAATTAGAGGCATGCGTTTATGCCTCTAAAACAGTGCGTTTTTCTTTATTTTCTCACATATTGAAATTCATATCCCATAGCCTCCAGGATCGCTTTCAGTTTTCCGAATCCAGGTGCTTCCCGTTCAAAAACAGCGTACAGTGAGTTTTTATCAATATCCAACTCACCTCCATCTTTTTTCCTGATGTCTATATCACGATCTAGTGCGTTGAATATTCTTCTCACGGTGTTAAAGTTTGGATTTGCCCTAGTCAGGACATCAAACACCGATTGTCTCGTTAATCCTGTTCTTCGTCCTAACTCCATCTGAGTAACGCCCTCTTCTTTCATTGTCTGCTTAATATATTCAATCACTTCCATGGCTTTCCCTCCGTTTGCTATAGCATACTCCAGGAAGGATCGGCTTGTCAAGGCGTATATTACATTTCGGAGCAAATATCCAATCGTGCGTCATAATCGCATCTGGATCCGGACTTGTCGCACATCTGGCACAGCATTACTCTAGCTCCGCAGCGAGGGCAATAGGAAACCAAGCCCCACTCTGGATCCCAGGAAAACATGTTGTGTGTCTCACAGTACGGGCAAAACCCAGTTGTCAGAGAATCTTTGATGTCCTCCAACTCCTGGGCTGTCCTTCTCATGTTATTTTTTAGGTTCCGGTTCTCTGTCTCTCGCCTCCTGATGCGTTCATTCTGCCTTTTTAGCTTTTCCGATCGCTTTCGCAATCTTTTCTTCAAGATTATGTTTTCCACTTTTTTAATCATGCCTCAGAGCCTCCCTCCTGGTCGTCCTCGAATACATACTTCGCACCCGGAAGTGTAAATGCTCTCGGAGAAAACT
>NZ_JBBMEK010000281.1:0-4113 GCF_040096555.1 Coprococcus intestinihominis
CTTGGCTCAGTAGAGCCATTGAGCAAGAAGCCCCCACTTCAAAATCTGTGATTTAAGTGGTGGGAGCATGTCACTAATTTCTCTTTAGTGTCCATATCTAATTTAAGAATGGTCTGATATAATTTTCTGATGAAAAAGCTTGCAACAAAGACTTAACTGATGTATGATGAGATAGGTTAATTTTTTGACAGTATTTAAGAAATGGAGATAAAGATTATGCTGAAATTTGATGAACAGAAGCAGCTGGACAGCGTCAATGGTGCTCTGGCTCTTCGCAGTCGTATTGAAGAAATTGTTGATGCTATTTGTGCTGAAGGATACAAGAATATCTGCTGGCTTGGCATTGGCGGTACATGGGCTTCTGCTCTGCAGGCTGAAGTGCATATGAAGGAGAAATCTGCTATTGAACTTTTCTCAGAGAATGCAGCTGAGTATGTGACAACAGGCAACAAGCGTGTCGGCAAAGGCACAATTGTGATTCTGTCTTCTGTTACAGGAAGCACGATTGAGATGGTTGAAGGTGTGAAGAAAGCACAGGCTGACGGTGCTAAAGTATTTGGTTTCATTGATAAGGCAGAAGCTGAACTGGCGAAGATGGTAGATTATGTGATTTCCTATCCGGCCAATGAACAGTTGAAGTTCTTCATGGTTGCAGACCGTTTCATGAAGAATGCAGGTGAGTTTGAAGATTACGATGAATATTATGCAGAAATGGATGCACATCTGGCTCAGGGTCTTGTAGATGTAGAGAAGGCTGCAGATGCTTTTGGTGCTGCTTACGCTGAAAAGCACTGCAATGACAAACTGCATTACTTTGTAGGTGCCGGCAATCAGTACGGCTCTACATATTCTTACGCAATGTGTTATTGGGAAGAACAGCATTGGCTGCGTACAAAGTCTATCCACAGTGCAGAATTCTTCCATGGTATGCTGGAAGTTATCGACAAAGATACACCTGTAACTGTATTTGTCGGTGAAGATTCCCAAAGAAGACTCAGCGAAAGAGTTGCAGCATTCCTGCCAAAGGTATGCGCCAACTACACAATTATTGATACAAAAGATTATCCGATCAAGGGTATCAGCGAGAAATACCGTGGTAGCATCAGCCATCTGATCAGCCATGCAGTTACTCAGAGAATCGATGCGCATATCGAGAAGATCAACTGCCACCCAATGGAGATCAGAAGATATTACAGACAGTTTGATTATTAAAATATAGTAACCGTTCAGAGCCAACCTCCAAAATGCTACGCATTTCGTCGGTGTGGCGTATCCGCCAAATAAAATTTCAAAAACAGTTTTAAAAATGCAAACATTTTATACCTGTTTTTTGAAATTTTGCCTGGCTCTGAACAGTTACAAATAGTGATAGAAAAGAAGAAGCATTGTACCTGCAATCACAGAGACAATGCTTCTTCTTTTGTCAAGTAGAAAGGAAAATTTATCAAAAATTAAAGTTATACGGCATTAAATCCAGCATCAAAAGCCCTGGCATTAGACTCGTTGAATTTGGATTTGCCTTTTTTGGCAAACATATGGTTCATAGCTGCAACCGCAGCATCATGAGTAAAATCACCCATCAGTTTGATGATTGCACCGGTCATAACAATGTTGGCACCTTTTGGATTGCCAAGAGAAGTTGCGATCTCTGTGCAGTTAACTTTGACGTAAGTTACGTCCTGTCTTGCACCTTCAGGAATTTCTACAGTATCGCCAATGAGAACAGTACCACCTGGAGCAACTGTTGGAAGAATACATGGATCGTGCGATTTCTGTTGGTACAGCTGAGCATATCGAAAGAACATGGCCAATGAAGGATGAAGGTAAAGTCGATCTTCTCTATCTTGTAGAAGAAGCAACAGAAGATGCACTTTATGAGACAGCTGGTACAATCGCAGAAATCTGTGAAAACAATGGCGCTGTAGGCTCCGTTATCGCAGAAGACAGCAAACAGCAGAGAAACCTTCTTGATATCCGTTCAGCAATTTACGAAGTATACAAACCGGTATTCGTGGATTCTCTGGATACAGCTGTTCCTGTTGCCAATATCGGCGATCTGCTGAAAGAATTTGATGCAATTGCAGAAAAATATGGCACTACAACGCCTCGCTTTGGTCATGTAGCAGATGGAAATTTCCATAACTTTATCCTGATGGTAGATGGAAAAGTACCAGAATGGGCAGATGATATGCGTCGTGATATCTACAAAGCAGCTATCAAATACGGCGGCACAATCACAGCGGAACATGGTACAGGTAAGACAAGAAAACCTTACATGAATCTGCAGTATACACCGCATGTACTTGGTATCATGAAGAGCATCAAGAAAGCCTTTGACCCGAACAACATTCTGAATCCGGGTGTTATCATCGATTTAGATAATTAATGACCATAAATAAGCAGGTTTTGCTATATAACTTCCTCGACCAATGATATTGACCAATCATCATTGAACACTTACACAAAAAGACGATTCGCCGGGAATCGTCTTTTTTGTGTGTAGCAAAACCTGACCTTGTATATCTGTTTGTTCTATATTAAAATAGAAGTATTATTTAAAGTAGAAATACTAAAATGAAATGGAAAGGAAGGTGGCAGAATTGGAGCTGGGGCTTTTTACGAGTGGCTATCAGCGGTATACGTTGGAGCAGGCTTTTGAGGATGCCAGTCGTTTTGGCTATGATTATATAGAATTATGGGGCGGTTATCCGCATGCGTATGTGGAAGATCTGACGGCAAGAGGGGTTGGAGAAATTGACAGACTGATTCAAAAATACCGGATGCCTGTGAAATGTTTTACACCGGAGCACAATGGCTATCCCTTTAATTACATGGCCGGAGACGAATTTCAGTGGGAGCGATCAATGGTGTATTTAGAGAAAGCCATTGAGCTGACAGCGGCCATGGGCGCACCGATGATGCTTTTCTCGGCCGGTCATGCAGGGTATCAGATGACAGGACATGAGATTGAAGAACGGCTTCAGAAAAGTCTGGAACGTCTGACAGCAAAGGCAGAGCAGCAGAAGGTGAAGTTGATTCTGGAACCATTGACGATTTATGAGAGCAATGTTATTACAAGTCTAAATGACCTGGAACGGGCATTGGATAAAGTCCTGTCACCGTATCTGGTGGGCATGTGTGATCTGGCGGTGCCATATACAACAGGTGAACCGGCAGCGGAGTATGTCAGGCGTCTTGGCGGTCGATTCGGGTATCTGCATGTGATTGACAACGATGGCGTCAGTGACAGCCATATTCTGCCGGGGGATGGCAATATGCCCCTTGAAGGAATCCTTCGGGAAATCAGAAGGGCCGGATATGATGGCTGCGCTACCATTGAACTGGTGACAGGGTATCTGAAAGAACCGTCGGTGTATGCGGAGATAGCGATAAAAAGAATTAGGAGTATTTTATGAGAGAAAACAAAATGAAGAAAATAAGAATTGCAGCAGCTGGTGACAACTGCATGGATGTTTACGATAAAGAGAATAAGGCTTTTCCGGGAGGCAATCCTGTGAATGTGGCGGTTTATGTGGCACGTCTTGGCGGTGCGTCTGCCTATATCGGACCGGTGGGGACAGACGTCTACGGCAAGCAGATGATGGATGCCATTCAGGGCAAAGGTGTGGATGTTTCCCGGATGAAGATACTTGAGGGAACAACTGCTGTGACCCACGTGGAGATTGTGGATGGCGACAGAGTGCTTGGTGATTATGAAGAGGGGGTTATGGCCGATTTCAAGCTGGATGCGGAAGATATTGATTTCCTCAGTAGCTATGATATGGTTGTTTCCGGTCTCTGGGGCATGATTGAGAATGATCTGCCGGTTTTGAAGGAAAAAGGGGCAATAGTAGCCTTTGATTTTGCCACAAGACCGGATGATCCGGTATCTGTCAAGGCTATTCCGTATGTAGATTACGGTTTCTTTGCAGATGATGACAAGGATGAAGAAGAATTGAAGAAAATGCTGATCGACCTGCATGCCAAAGGACCGAAGGTGATGGTTGTTACCCGCGGCGAGAAGGGCAGCATGGCTTATGACGGCGAGAAGTTTTATTATGGTGGTATTGTGCCTTGCGAAGTGGTGGATACCATGGGGGCAGGCGACAGCTT
>NZ_JBBMEK010000282.1:0-4076 GCF_040096555.1 Coprococcus intestinihominis
AGCTGACGCCAAGCTCCAATATGAGAGAAATCAGCAGGAGCATCCTGAGATGAAGAAGCAGAACATGAACAAGCACTACCAGAAGCAGAACATCAAGAAGGAATATGCCGCTGCACGGAATGCCGGTTCTCAGACTGCCGGGACTGCCACGAAGAATACCGGCAAGAAGCTCGGCGAAAAGGTGTCCGACAAGCTCAAGGAGTTCTTTGAGAACAACAAGAAGGTCTTCATTTGGATCGGCGTCGGAATTGCCCTTCTCGTTTTGCTCGGTGCCGGAATCAGCTCGTGTTCGATGCTCACCTCTACCGGCTCGTCGGTCATTGCGTCCTCTTATCTCAGCGAGGATGACGCGATGCTGGGCGCGGAGGCGCAGTATTGCCGGATGGAGCAAGAGCTGCAACGCTATCTCGACACCTACGAAAGCACCCATGACTACGACGAGTATCACTTCGATCTGGACGATATTGAGCATGACCCCTATGTGCTGATCTCCATTCTCTCGGCTCTCCATGAGGGCGAGTTCACGCTGGATGAGGTACAAGGTACGCTCCAAATGCTGTTTGAAAAGCAGTACATCCTCACCGAAGAGGTTATCGTCGAAACCAGATACCGCACGGAAACCGACACATGGACGGATGCAGACGGCAACACGCACACGGAAACCTACCGCGTCCCGTATGACTACTACATCTGCAACGTGAAGCTCGAAAACTTCAATCTCTCCCACCTCCCGGTCTACATCATGTCTCAGGAACAGCTTTCCATATACGCAACGTATATGTCGGTGCTGGGCAACCGCGAGGATCTGTTCGGTGACTCTCCCTATGTGGACAAGTACATCACAAATCCTCCCGCCGACTACGATGTCAACCCGGAGTATCTGGCTGATGAGAAGTTTGCGACACTGATTGCCGAGGCGGAAAAGTATCTCGGCTATCCGTATGTGTGGGGCGGCTCTAATCCCGACACGTCCTTTGACTGCTCCGGCTTCGTCAGCTACGTTCTCACGAACAGCGGTCTTGTGAATACCGGACGGCTTGGCGCACAGGGTCTTTACAACGTCTGTACGCCGGTTTCAAAGGCGAATGCCCAGCCCGGTGATCTCATCTTTTTCGTCGGAACGTATGACACCCCCGGCGTGTCTCACGTCGGCATCTACGTTGGTGATGGCGTCATGATCCACTGCGGCGATCCCATTCAGTACACATCCATCAACTCTTCCTATTGGCAGCAGCATTTCTACGCCTTCGGAAGACCCGCCTATTAAAAGAAAGGAGTTTTGCATGAATCCCAAGTATCAGAAAGTCCTCTCCGACATCGAGAAGGCTGAAAAGAAGAAGTCCGAAATCGAAGGTCAGCTCAAGGAGCTGTACGACAAGAAGACGGAGCTGGAAAACCTTGAAATCATCAACACCGTGCGCTCTATGGTGATGGACAAGGATCAGATCATGGCGTTCCTGTCTTCCATGAAGGGCGGCACCAAGCCCGCCGAAAATACGGAGGTAATCGACAATGCGTAAGAAGTTTCGTTTTCTGACCGTCCTTGCGGTCTGCGTCATGGTTCTGTCTTGCTTCTCGGTCACGGCGTTTGCCTACGCCGATGATACCGAGCAGAACCTTCCGGTTACGGAGGCAACTCAGCCCGAACAGCAGCCCGCAGTCACTCCCACGCCGGAAAAGCCGAAGGGTGAGCCGATTGACGATGAGGGCAACGCCTACACCCGCGACCTGCTCTATGACAAGGCGACGAACAAGCAGTTCATCACTGTCCAGACGAAGAACGGCAACACCTTTTTCATTGTCATCGACTACGATGCGCCCATCAACGAGGATGAGGAACAGTATCAGACGTACTTCCTCAACATGGTCGATGAAAGCGATCTGCTTGCGCTGCTGGATGAAGACACTGCGGCTGCTCTGACCACCTGTAACTGCAAGGAAAAGTGCGCTGCCGGTCAGGTCAACACCGACTGCCCGGTCTGCAAGACCAACATGAGCGAATGCACCGGCGCAGCCCCCGTTACGCCTGAGCCGGACAAGGATGCGGAAACCGATGCTCCCGCCACTAAACCCGAAAAGAAATCCAACATCGGCATGATCCTCGTCATCTTCGTTCTTGCCGGTGCTGCGGGTGCAGCCTATTACTACATCAAGTTCGTCAAGGGCAGAAAGCCCAAGGATGAAGATATGGACTTCTTTGATGATGAAGGCTACGAGGAAGAGCCGTACATCAATGAGGATGAAGAGCCGCAGATTGCGGAGAATGTCGAAACGGATGGTGATGAAGATTGATCTTAGTCATTGCTGAAAAGCCCAGCGTTGCCCAGTCCATCGCAAAGGTTCTGGGCGCAACGTCCCGAAAGGACGGCTATATGGAGGGCGGCAATTACATCGTTTCGTGGTGCTTCGGTCATCTGGTGGAGCTGGCAGACGCCAGCTCCTACGATGAGCGGTATGCCAAGTGGCGGTATGACGATCTGCCCATTGTTCCGGAAAGCTGGATGTTTGAGGTCACGAAGGACAAAGCACAGCAGTTCAAGGTGCTGTCCGCTCTCATGAAGGACAAGCGCGTCACCGAGCTGGTCTGCGCAACCGATGCAGGACGCGAGGGTGAGCTGATCTTCCGGCTGGTCTACGACAAAGCCGGATGCACCAAGTCCTTCAAGCGTCTGTGGATCAGCTCTTTGGAGGACTCCGCCATCCGCGAAGGCTTCAACCATCTCCGAGATGGCAAGGAATATGACCGTCTCTATGAAGCAGCACTCAGCCGCTCAAAGGCGGACTGGATTGTTGGCATCAACGGCACCCGCCTGTTCACCACGCTTTATCACAAAAAGCTGGTGGTCGGGCGCGTCCAGACGCCGACCCTTGCAATGCTGGTGGAACGCGACGGGAAAATCTCCACATTCCAGAAGGAGAAATATTTCAATGTCCATATCGGCAAGGGCGATCTGACCGCCGATCTGGAAAAGGTCAAAACCAAAGAGGAAGCAAAAAGAATTGCGGCGGCTTGCGAGAAAAAGCAAGCCGTCGTTTCTTCTCTCAAGCGGGAGACGAAAACCGTCAATCCTCCAAAGCTCTATGATCTGACCACCTTGCAGCGCGAGGCAAACCGATATTACGGCTTCACTGCCCAGCAGACGCTTGATCTCGTCCAGACGCTCTACGAAAAGAAGCTCCTGACCTATCCGCGCACGGACAGCCAGTTTATTACGGACGATATGGAGGACACTGCCCGTCAGGTCATTTCTATTGTCTGCCGCCAGCTTCCGCTTTTCTCCGGCGTTTCGGTCACTCCGGACATTGCCCGCGTAACCGACAACAGCAAGGTCACAGATCACCATGCCATTCTCCCGACCGTCCAGCTTGAAAAGCAGGATGTTTCGGCGCTTCCTCAGTCGGAACAGAAAATCCTCAATCTTGTCGGGATGCGCCTTCTGTGTGCGACCGGCGAGAAGCACACCTACGCAGAAACGCAGATCTCGCTCTCCTGCGAGGGCTACGAGTTCAAAACCAAGGGCAAGACCGTCGTTCAAAACGGATGGAAAGCCATCGAAGAGCTGTTCAAGGCTTCCCTCAAGGCGAAGGAAAAAGACGATCCCGTGAAGTCCCTGCCCGAAGTCCATGAGGGCGATATGCTGGATGGTGTGTCTGCCAGCGTCACCGAACACTTTACGACACCCCCGAAGCAGTACACGGAAGACACGCTCCTGTCTGCAATGGAGACTGCCGGAAACGATCAGTTTGACGATGACACCGAGAAGAAAGGTCTCGGAACACCCGCGACACGCGCCGGTATCATTGAAAAGCTGGTGAAATCCGGCTTTGCAGAGCGCAAAGGCAAATCCCTCATTCCCACAAAGGACGGCTGCAACCTCGTCTGTGTTCTGCCGGAACAGATCACGTCTCCCAAAATGACGGCGGAATGGGAAAACACGCTCATGGAGATTGAGCGCGGCAATGCGGATGCAGACGCATTCCTCAGCGGCATTGTCCGGATGACCGGGGATCTCGTGAAAGCCTATCCATTTCTCTCCGATGCCGAAGCCCAGCGTTTCGGCACGGGTAAGGAGGAA
>NZ_JBBMEK010000283.1:0-4049 GCF_040096555.1 Coprococcus intestinihominis
TTTCGTCGGTGTGGCGTATCCGCCAAATAAAATTTCAAAAACAGTTTTAAAAATGCAAGCATTTTATACCTGTTTTTGAAATTTTGCTTGGCTCTGAACAGTTACAAATAATATGTAATTTAGATAGAGGCGGTAGATTATGGCTTATCAGGCATTGTATCGTAAGTGGCGTCCATCGAATTTTGACGAAGTCAGAGGACAGGATCATATCGTTACAACATTGAAAAATCAAATAGAGATGAATCGTATCGGACATGCCTATCTGTTTTGCGGTACAAGAGGAACCGGTAAGACGTCCATTGCCAAGATTTTTGCAAAGGCAGTGAATTGTGAACACCCTGTGAATGGCAGCCCATGCAATGAATGTGCCATGTGCCGTGCGGTCAATGAGCAGCGTTCTATGAACGTAATCGAGATTGATGCGGCTTCCAACAACGGTGTCGACAATATCCGTGAGATTCGAGAGGAAGTGGCTTATTCTCCTTCAGAAGGCAAGTATAAGGTTTATATCATCGATGAGGTGCATATGCTCTCCATTGGTGCTTTTAACGCACTTTTGAAGACATTGGAAGAACCGCCGTCATATGTTATTTTTATTCTGGCAACGACGGAAGCACACAAGATTCCGATTACCATTCTTTCAAGATGTCAGCGATATGATTTCAGACGTATTTCCACAGGAACCATCGCCGGACGATTGAGGGAACTGGCTGATGCGGAAGGCATTGATGCAGAAGATGCAGCGCTGGCTTATGTTGCCAGAATGGCGGATGGCTCCATGCGAGATGCTTTGAGCCTTTTGGATCAGTGCAACGCATTTTATATTGGACAGAAACTGAAGTATGAGAATGTGCTGGATGTCCTTGGCGCAGTGGACACCTCTGTTTTCGGCAGTCTTTTGAAGAGCATCTGCAGTCAGGATGTTTCAGGGGTTATTCATCTGATAGATGAGATCGTTATGCAGGGACGGGATCTGACGCAGTTTGTTGTCGATTTTACATGGTATCTGAGAAATCTTTTGATGGTGCAGAGCTCCGGTGATCTGACAGATCTGGTGGAAGCCTCTGTGGAACAGCTGGAAGTGATGCGTCAGGAGGCATCAGGTATTGATACGTCGGTACTGATGCGGTATATTCGTATTTTTTCGGATCTTTCAGGGCAGGTGCGTTATTCTACCCAGAAACGTGTTCTTGTGGAGGTGGCATTGATCAAGCTCTGTCATCCGGCCATGGAGCGGAATCTGGATGCAGTTCTGAACCGGTTGGCTATTCTTGAACAGAAAGTAGCGAAGGGGGTTGTGGTGTCTTCACAGTCCTCGGGCGGCGGTGCAGCCGGAGGAGATGCCGATGGCATAAGCGGTCTGCAGTCTGGGAATGGGGTACAGGTGCAGCCGGAACAGAAGGCAGTCTCGGAAGATCTTCGGATGATTATCGATCGTTGGAAGCAGGTGACCGGTGATCTGACACCGAGTATGGCAGTGATGCTCAGAGGGGCTGTCATTTCAGAAGGGCCGGACAATCAGCTGATCATTGCGCTGGCGGATGATATGCGATATGGTTATTTCGCGGAAGAGAGTCATCGCCAGGCTCTGGAGAATGCCCTCAGTGAGCGTGTTGGTAAGCTGGTGAAGGTGAATGCAGTACCTTTGAATAAGACCGAGAATGCCAGTCAGTTTATTGATCCGGTACAGGCATTTCAGGGAATTGACATTGTTTATGAGGATTAGTATGGCGTAATTCGGTTGTTTGTGAGATAATCGGAGAGAGTGCTGATTCATTCATATCATATTTTTATTATAACAGGAGGAAGAACAATGGCTAAAAGAGGCGGTTTCCCAGGTGGTATGCCTGGTAATATGAACAATTTAATGAAGCAGGCGCAGAGAATGCAGCGTCAGATGGAAGAGGCTCAGAAAGAGCTGGAAGAGAAGGAAGTTGAAGCAGCAGCAGGCGGCGGTGCTGTTAAGGTAAAGGTTTCCGGCAAGAAGGAAATTGTTGCTGTAACAATTGACCCTGAAGTGGTTGATCCGGAAGATGTAGAAATGCTGGAAGATTTAATCATGGCAGCAGCCAACGAAGCCCTTCGTAAGATGGATGAAGTATCTCAGTCATCAATGGCGAAGATTACAGGCGGCCTTGGCGGAGGCTTTGGATTTTAATGGATGCTTACAGCAATCAGATCAACAAGCTGATTGAAGAATTATCGAAACTGCCGGGAATCGGTGCCAAATCCGCACAGCGACTGGCGTTTCACATTATTAATATGCCAAAGGATCAGGTGCAGAATCTGGCAGGAACCATTGTTTCAGCCAGAGAGAAGATTCGCTACTGCAGCTGCTGTTGGAATCTGACAGATAGTGAACTGTGTCCGATTTGTGCTAATCCGAAGCGGGATCATCATGTCATTATGGTTGTTGAGACTCCGAGAGATCTGGCAGCTTATGAGAAGACGCAGAAGTATGAAGGTGTCTACCATGTCCTGCATGGGGCTATCTCGCCGATGCTTGGCATCGGTCCGTCGGATATTCGTCTGAAGGAATTGATGACAAGACTTCAGGGAGATGTGACGGAAGTGATCATTGCGACCAATTCCACCCTTGAAGGTGAGACAACAGCGATGTATATCAGCAAATTGATCAAGCCGACGGGCATCAAGGTGACAAGGATCGCCAGCGGTGTGCCGGTAGGAGGAGATTTGGAGTATATCGATGAGGTGACGCTGCTGAGAGCCCTTGAGGGAAGAACTGAACTATAAGATAAGCCAATAATTTTTATCCGGGAGGGATAAGAATTATTGGCTTTTTTCATTCTTCAATGACAAAATGGCGTATGTGAGTGGATAACAAAACGCTGGCAGGAGTGTGCGGGCAGAGGGATGGGTGAGATTGTCAAAGACACCTGTTATATGGAGCTGACCAACGGGCGGCAGCTGTCTGCGAAGGGCTGAACCGGGGAAGAGTGCACCTTCTGTCAGCGTGAGATGACCGCTTTGCGCCGGATTTCCGATGGCGGCATCTATGGCAATGAGGCAGTATTTTTTTTCAACTGTTTTTAATAACGGCATGTTATGGGGCAATGTCAGGGCATTCAGCGGCCATTCCATTGTCCCATAAACATTTGGAAGCCCGTGTCTGGTGAGGATGGTCCCCATCAATGGCCCGAGGCTGTCGCCGGGAACGTTGGCAGATCCGATGCAGGCAAAGGCCAGTGGCTTTCCCCGAGGGTTGACACGGTTAAGTAAATATCGCAGATTTCGACTGAAAATATCAGCAGCGTCAGGCTGTGCGCTGTTGATCCATATAGATGAATACATGGGAAAAATCCTTTTTTTATCTTGATTAAAAGGAGTTTTTCCTTTTTTTTATATTTTATACCGGAGATAAAGAAGCGGCATTGGATTAACAGTATTGTCTATCATTTGTGAGCGGCAGGCCGACAGCCTTTGATAAAAAATCACATCTGCTTATGCTAACATAGGGAAGTGAAAAGGAGGCACAGCATGGTTGAGATTAAGAGCGAGGAAAATAATACTGTTCAATTGCCGAATAATATTCGTCAGGTAGGTACACCCGGGGAAAAAATAAAAATATATATAGAAGATTATGTGATGACGTATCTGAATCAGATGACGGGAGAGAAGCCTGTTCTTCAAAAAGCAGCACTTCTTCTTGGTGAAAAGGTCAAAAAGGAGAGTACGGATATTTACTTTATCAGTGCGGCAGTTGCTGTAGTGCCGATGGAGTGGAAAGAGGATCGGTTCAAATTATCGTCGGATGAATGGACAGCCTTGTATGACAAAATCAATCATTATTTTAAAAACAGGCATATACTGGGGTGGTTTTTGTCGAGACCGGGGCAGGCTGCAGCTGCGGACGGAGAAATAGAAAAAATACACAGTGATAATTTTAAAGATAAAGGACCAATTTTTTATACGGCTGATCCATTAGATCGGGAGGATGCCTTTTATCTTTATGAAAACGGACATTTATTCAGACAGCATGGCTATTACATTTACTATGACAGAAATGAAGCGATGCAGAATTATATGAT
>NZ_JBBMEK010000284.1:0-4040 GCF_040096555.1 Coprococcus intestinihominis
GAACGAGAAGACAACATGGGTGACAGTCTACGGACTGGAACAGGCAAAAAAGGATGTGGCGGAATATTCAGAGGAGGCAATGGCCATTCTGGCGCAAATGGCAGGAGTGACGGAGCCTGAGAAGTCATTTTTATATGATTTTGTTGAATATCTGATCCATAGGAACAAATAACGGAAGATAATAGAGGTGTGAAGAATGTCTGGGTATTTGGACAGAATCAATGAAGCCAATGATATAAAGAAAATAGAACCGGAAGCTTATGATGCACTGGCCTCAGAGATACGGTCGTTTATTATAGAGTCTGTTAGTGAACATGGCGGCCATCTGGCATCCAATCTCGGCGTTGTAGAATTGACCATGGCACTGCATTTGTGTATGGATTTCCCGAATGACAAGCTGATCTGGGATGTGGGACATCAGGCTTATACCCATAAGCTGCTGACAGGACGTAAAGAGGACTTCAGCGGACTGCGTACTTTCGGCGGCATGAGCGGTTTTCCGAAGCATAAAGAGAGCCCTTGCGACGCTTTTGATACAGGACACAGTTCCACATCTATCTCAGCAGCACTGGGTTATGCAAGAGCCAGGGATCTGAAAGGTGAGGACAGGACCGTTGTGGCTGTTATCGGTGACGGTTCCCTGACCGGCGGTATGGCCTACGAGGCACTGAATAACGTATCCCATCTGAAGAGCAATATGATCATTGTTTTAAATGATAATAAGATGTCGATTTCAGAGAATGTCGGCGGATTGTCGAAGCATCTGACAGCCCTCCGGACAAGAGAATCTTATATGGACTTCAAGATGGATGTGGAAAAGAAACTGAAACAGATCCCGCATGTGGGTGATTCTGTTGCCAGAAGTGTGAAGAAATCCAAAGATTCCATCAGACAGCTTTTTGTGAAGGGCGGTTTTTTTGAGGATTTCGGTATTAAGTATATCGGACCGATTGACGGGCATGATATTAAAGAGATGGTGCGTGTACTGAATGCGCTGAAACGGCTGAATGAGCCGGTGGTCATGCATGTGGTGACACAGAAAGGCCGGGGCTATGTGCCGGCTGAGCAGAATCCTTCAGCCTTTCACGGCGTGGGCAGTTTTGATATTGCAACAGGTGAATCCCTTGCAAGTAAAAGTTTGACCTATACATCTGTTTTTTCAAAAACCATATGCAGACTGGGCAAGGCCCATCCGGATGTGGTAACGATCTGTGCGGCGATGCCGGATGGCACCGGGCTGATTGCATTTAAAAAGCATTTTCCAGGTAGATTTTTTGATGTGGGCATTGCAGAACAGCATGCAGTCACTTTTGCAGCAGGACTGGCGGCCGGTGGCATGCATCCTTTTGTGGCAGTGTATTCATCTTTCCTGCAGCGGGCGTATGACCAGATTATCCACGATGTGTGTATTCAGAACCTGCCGGTTGTATTCTGCGTGGATAGAGCCGGACTGGTTGGTGCTGATGGTGAGACTCATCAGGGCATATTTGACCTGTCTTATTTGTCGATGATACCGAATATGACCGTCTGTGCACCGAAGAATAAATACGAATTGTATGATATGCTTTATTTTGCCTATCAGTATCATGGGCCGATCGCCATTCGATATCCGAGGGGCAGTGCCTATGAAGGCTTTAAGAACATGCGGCCGCCGATTGAATACGGCAAGAGTGAGCTGATGTTTGAGGGTGAGAAGATTGCCCTTGTGGCAGTGGGCAGTATGGTTCAGACTGCTGTGCAGGTTCGTGAGAAACTGCTGGATAAGGGAATTAACGCAACGGTTGTGAATGCCCGTTTTGTCTGTCCACTGGACACAGAATGTCTGGACAGACTGAGCAGAGATCACCAGTGGATCGTCACCATGGAAGAGAATGTCTTAAAGGGTGGTTTTGGTGAAGCCTGCGGCGATTATCTGTTGGCAAAGCATGAAGATGTCAGACTGATCCATGTGGGTGTTCCGGATGTCTATGTGGAACACGGCGGAGTGGACCAGTTGAAGAAAACACTGCATATGGATGCAGATTCAATTGTTGAACGCATCTGCAGTGCAATGTCTGATGCAAATGATTAATAGATTAAGCACATTTTGAATGATACAGAGTCGAAATTGGAGAGGAATGGATAGACCAACATGAAAGAGAGACTGGATGTACTTCTGGTAAAGCGGAATCTGGCTGAATCCAGAGAAAAGGCCAAGGCCATTATTATGTCCGGCAATGTATTTGTCAATGGCAACAGGGAAGACAAAGCCGGAACAACGTTTGATGAGGAGAAGGCACAGATAGAGATTAAGGGACATACCTTGCCTTATGTCAGCAGAGGCGGTTTGAAGCTTGAGAAAGCCATTGAGGTTTTCGGAGTAGATGTCAAAGGCAAGGTTTGTATGGATATCGGTGCTTCCACCGGAGGATTTACGGACTGCATGCTGCAAAATGGTGCAGATCATGTATATTCTATTGATGTGGGTCGGGGACAGCTGGCATGGAAGCTTCGTCAGGATCCGAGGGTTATCTGTATGGAGAAAACGAATATTCGTTATGTGACATCTGAACAGATACCGGAGAAGATAGACTTTGCATCAGTGGATGTTTCCTTTATTTCACTGAAGAAGGTGCTGGGACCGGCAAGGGAACTGCTTCAGGATGATGCCAGAATGGTATGTCTGATCAAGCCTCAGTTTGAGGCCGGAAGAGAAAAAGTCGGCAAAAAGGGTGTAGTCAGAGACAAGGCGGTTCATCTGGAAGTGATTGAGATGATCCTTCAGTTTGTGACATCCATTCATTTTGAAATATTGAATTTGGACTATTCACCGATCAAGGGGCCTGAGGGCAACATTGAATATCTGGTTTATATCAGAAAGCGTCCGGAGGATTATCCTTTGGGAGCGTGGACGGTGGATCCTGCAGAAGTGGTTGATCGTGCCCATGAGGAGTTAGCAAAGGGATAAATCCCAATCCCATAAGTGACGGAGGATTCAAATGAAGAAATTTGCTTTGCTGACCAACTATTCCAAAGACAAGAGACTTGTCTATACACGGATGATCAAGACTTATATTACGGAAAATGGAGGCAGCTACTGGATACCGAGATATATCAGTGAGCCTGATAAAGATGGTGATCAGCGCTATGATTTCAGTGACATGCCGGAGGATATTGAGTGTGTGCTTGTTCTGGGCGGAGACGGAACGCTGCTTCAGGCAGCCAGAGAGCTGCTTCAGCGGCATATTCCGCTGCTTGGCATTAATCTCGGAACACTGGGATTCCTGACTTCGGCTGAGAAGAGTGAACTGCCGAAATGTCTGGACAGTGTGCTGGATGACAGTTGTTCCATTGATGAGCGCATGATGCTTGAAGGTGTTGCTTATCATGGCTCTGAGAAGATACAGATGAATATTGCCCTCAATGATGTGATCATTGCCCGGGCCGGATTTTCAAGACTGGTGGAATTGAAGATTTATGTTAATGGTGAGCTTTTGAGCATCTATAATGCAGACGGCATCATCGTTTCCACGCCGACCGGATCTACGGGCTACAGCCTTTCCGCAGGCGGTCCGATTATTTTTCCGCAGACGGATGTGATAGTGATCACACCGATCTGTCCGCATTCATTACAGGCAAGAAGTCTTGTCGTGTCCGGTGAGGACAGGATCATGATTGAGATCGGCAGAAGAAGAAAGACACAGAAAGAAGAAGCAATGGTAACCTTTGACGGCAGAAGTGCACAGGAGCTGGAAACAGGTGACCGTATTGAGATATATAAGGCACAGGAGACAACGCAGCTGATCAGATTAAAGGGAAGAAGCTTTTATCAGGCTCTTCAGAACAAAATCGGCACGGCATAAAGGGTGGGTATTATAATGAAATTAAAAAGACATGAGAAGATTATTGAGTTGGTGAATAAATATGAGATTGAAACACAGGAAGAACTGGCCTCTTTGCTGAATCAGGCCGGTTTTCGCGTGACTCAGGCTACAATTTCAAGAGATATCCGTGAATTGCGTTTATCAAAGGTCAACAGCCATGACGGCAAGCAGAAATAT
>NZ_JBBMEK010000285.1:0-4038 GCF_040096555.1 Coprococcus intestinihominis
CCGATCTGTACAAAACACTGCCTAAGTACCGGCTGGTGCTGAAGCACCTGTGTGGGATAAGCTCCTTCTAAAGTTCGTTACTTTTGTCTATACAGCGCTCCATTTATGATTTAACCAAACAAAAAGATGAACAGTTTCTGGGATTTTAACAAAAGATCGAGCAATTCTTTTTCAAGTTGTATTAGCCGCCCTTTGCTTATTCAGACAATATAAAAAACTCTAATGTGGCAATCATTTGTTTATATAAACGCTTCGCGCTTAATACACAAAGATAGTACGGTCTAATAACTTGAAAATGGAATTAAAATGAGTCTACTCACACAAGTGCTTCATCGTTGGCCGGTCCTTAGGCGGCGTCTTTTGCCGCCTTACGTACCGTTGCCAAACGATGGCAGTGCAAACGTGCTTGTGTGAGTAGACTCATTCTAATTCCATTATAAGTACTCTAAACCGTACTTCGTTTATCTATTAGCGCGAAGCCTCTTTCTATAACCAGGCTTTAATCTTAGCATAAATACCTGCTGCATCCAGACCGTATTTTTCAAGCAGTTTGACTGCCGGTCCGGATTCACCGTATACATCGTTCATGCCGATCTTCAATACTTTCACTGGTTCTCTCTCGCATAATACATCGCAAACTGCGCTGCCGAGGCCGCCGATAACGGAGTGTTCTTCTACTGTTACGATCTTGCCTGTCTTCTTGGCTGCTTCTGCAATTAAATCAGCATCGATTGGCTTGATGGTATGGATATTGATAACCTGTGCATGAACGCCCTCTTCTTCCAGCTTAGCTGCTGCCGCCAGAGATTCGTTAACACAAAGGCCTGTTGCCACAATTGTCAGGTCTGTGCCTTCCTTTAAGACAACGCCCTTGCCAATCTCAAACTTATAATCCGGACGGTCATTGATGACCGGTACTGCCAGACGGCCAAAACGCAGATAAACAGGTCCCTGGTGCTCATAAGCAGCCTTTACAGCAGCTCTTGCTTCGATATCATCGGAAGGGTTGATCACAACCATGCCCGGGATTGTACGCATCAGGGCAATATCCTCGTTGCACTGATGGGTGGCACCATCTTCACCAACAGAAATGCCGGCATGGGTGGCACCAATCTTCACATTCAGATGTGGATAGCCGATACTGTTTCTGATCTGTTCAAAAGCACGGCCTGCTGCAAACATTGCAAAAGAACTTGCAAACGGCACTTTGCCGGTTGCAGCAAGACCAGCTGCGATACCCATCATATTGCACTCAGCAATACCACAGTCGATATGTCTTTCAGGAAATTCCTTCTTAAAAATACCTGTCTTGGTTGCTTCAGCAAGGTCAGCATCCAGAACGACAACCTCTTCATGTTCCTTGCCAAGCTCTACCAGAGCATGACCATAGCTTTCTCTTGTAGCGATTTTCTTTACTTCTGACACAGTGCTTCACCTGCTTTCTCTAATTCATCCATGGCGATGGCATACTCTTCGTCATTCGGAGCCTTGCCATGCCATCCGGCTTTATTCTCCATGAAAGATACGCCTTTGCCCTTCACACTCTTCAGAATGATGGCTGTAGGCATGCCCTTTGTCTCTCTTGCTTCCTTGAAAGCAGCTCTTAATGCCTCAAAATCGTGGGCATCCACATCTGCGATCACATGGAAATTGAAAGCTTCAAACTTCTTGTCAATCGGATATGGTGAGCAGACATCTGCAATATTGCCGTCAATCTGAAGGCCATTGTTATCAACGATCACAACCAGGTTGTCCAACTTGCGGTGGCCGGCAAACATGGAAGCCTCCCAAACCTGCCCTTCCTGGATCTCACCATCACCCAGTAATGTATAAACACGGTAGTCATCATGGCTGAGCTTAGCTGATAAAGCCATGCCGACTGCCGCTGAAATTCCCTGTCCTAATGAACCTGAAGACATATCAACACCCGGAATATGCTTCATATCAGGATGACCCTGAAGATAAGAACCGATGTGACGCAGTGTCTTCAGATCTTCTACAGGGAAATAACCTCTCTGAGCCAATACAGAATAAAGTCCAGGTGCAGTATGACCCTTAGACAGAACGAAACGGTCTCTGTCTGCTTTCTTAGGATCTGCAGGATCAATATTCATCTCCTCAAAATACAAATACGTAAATACGTCTGCTGCCGATAAGGAACCGCCCGGATGTCCTGCCTTTGCAGAATGTACCGATGTTACAATCCCCTTGCGGACTTCATTGGCAATTTTCTTTAATTCAATAACGTCCATTTTTACCTCCTATGTGCACTTTTCTATGGCACTAATTATCAATCAGGCAACTTCCACTATACCACATCCGCCGCCGAATTAAAAGCTGTTTTCCGATTTTAAAAGAAAATTCTTCTTTCTGTCGATCATTTCATCAATACGCTCAATATAATCTTTGACACTCTTGACATTTTCCACACGTTCAATGCGATGTCCATGCTCATTGTGAAAAACAAACTTTGATGATGCACCGGCACCCAGCGCAAGAATTGTCTGCTTCTCCTCCATGATCAGAATATTATAAAGGCCCTCGCAGCCTTTTCTGGCATAACCTACATTCTCAAGATTGCCCGCAATATTTTTCTGACGGTACAAATAGTAAGGTTCTGCCTCTATGGCCAGCGCACCTTCATGGCTGATACCGATCATTCTGTTCACCTCATCAGCTCCCGCAACCGGAAACTGCTCTCTGTTCTGATTCAGGAAAGCCGCACGCTTCAAAGCCAGAGAATGCACCGTCACACTGTCCGGTGCCAGATCCACAATCGCATCCATGGTCCGCTGCATATGTTCACTTGTCTCCCCAGGTAGCCCTGCGATCAGGTCCATATTAATATTCATAAATCCTGCTTCTCTGGCCATATGAAAGGCCTGCTTCACTTCTTCTGTTGTGTGGCGTCTGCCGATCAGATCCAGTGTTTCCTGATTCATCGTCTGCGGATTAATCGAAATACGATCAATATGGTGTTTTCTCAGTACCTTCAGCTTATCCTCCGTAATGCTGTCCGGTCTTCCGGCTTCCACAGTTTTCTCACTGACATGCGCCAGATCAAAATATTGTTCCAAACAGGTCAGAAGACGGTCCATCTGAGCCGCTGAAAGTGATGTCGGTGTGCCGCCGCCCATGTAAAAAGTCAGAAGCTTTTTGTTCCCCATCATAGTGGACGCCGCTTCAATTTCTTTACACAATGCATCCAAATAGTTATCCACCTGCTTTTCCCAGACAGATAACGGATACGACGAAAAAGAACAGTAGGCACAAATTGAAGGACAGAAAGGAATCCCCACATACAAACTGAATGTATGATCATAATCAACATCTTTCAAAACCTTCGCTTCATTCTCCGCTACAATCGCACAAAGCGATGCCTTTTCATCAGAAACAAGATAGGTATCCTTCAGATAGTGAATGGCATCCGCCCTTGACGCACCGCTTTCATACATCTCCATGGGCAGTTTCGTTGGTCGAATACCGGTCAGTGTCCCCCATGGCAGCACCATCCCCGTATATTCCGACAAAAGACGATAGACAAGGTTCTTGATATCATTTCTTCCCAAACGATAATTTTCAAAATGACAGTCGCCCTCTTTTTCAAGACTTCTGCCATTATGATCTTTTAATACCAAAGCGGTATGATTTTCTGTATACCGAACATCCAGGCAGACATTCCATTCTTCCCCATTCAATACAATCTTCTCACCATAGAAGAATGCCATCAAAAGGGATCGAATATCATTTTCATAATCTGTTCGGTTCATAGATAATGCAATCATCAAAATCCTCCCATTCCATCTGCATTTAAATTGCTGTTCCCAGCCAAAATCAATGACTGAGATAAGGCTGCTGCAAAACCGATATCTATCAGTCCTGCAGCAGCCCTGTCAATCGCTGTTCGCTTTCATCTAAAAAAATGGATTATACTGTTTCTCGTATCCAATGCTTGTCACACTGTCATGTCCCGGATATACCTGCACATCATCCGGCAGTACAAACAACTGCTCTTTCACAGAGCGAACAAGCTGTGAC
>NZ_JBBMEK010000286.1:0-4036 GCF_040096555.1 Coprococcus intestinihominis
GAGCCAATGAGCAGTTGAATAATCTCTACAATCAGCAGGAAGCAGCCAAGGCGGAGGTTGGAAAACCGTTCCCGCAGGAAGCAGAGCTGACAGCCAAAAGTCAGCGACTGGCAGAACTGGATGCAGCCCTGAATATGGAGGACTCTGTGGAAAATCGTGACGAAAGAAGCGAGTCAGAGCGTCCTTCTGTGTTGGCTGATCTGAAATCCAAAGCGGAGCATATCCCGCCTGCAAAATACTCTGAAACCCGTGAGGAGGTGTTGTAATGGCAAAGCGAGATCAGGATGTTCATTTCCTTGCATCCAAGGAGGAGGTCGAGCGAATCCATGAGAAGATGGACGAGCTTGGCATCCGCAGCATGGGAGCCTATCTGCGGAAAATGGCTCTGGATGGTTACTGTATCAGACTGGATTTGCAGGATGTGAAAGCCCTGGTTTCGCTCCTGCGAATCTGCTCCAACAACCTGAACCAGTACGCAAAGCGAGCGAACGAAACAGGCAGCATCTATCGTGCTGACATTGAGGATTTGCAAAAACGGCTGGAGGAGATCTGGACGGACATGAGAGAAGTTCTTGTTCGCCTGTCCTCAATCCAGTAATCCGACAACTTGTTGGGAAGTCGCAGTTTCGGCTGCGGCTTTTACATAAGGGTTGACATCATTGCGTTATGGCAGATACCCTTGTACAATATAATTAAAAGAAAGGGGTTGAGCCTATGAAGCTGGTATTGAAGATATTGGCACTGCCGGTGCTGTTCGTTGTAAAAGTGATTTGCATTCTTGGAAATCTGCTTACAAATGTTGTGTCCTATGTAATTGGTTTATTGCTCTTGGTCATTGGCGGATCTGCGATTTACTGCATTGTAAAGGCTTTGTGGCAGTCCCTGCTTATTCTTGTGGTTCTTGGAATTGCGACAATAGCAGCGGTGTTCTTGCTCGTCTGGGCTGTTATGAAAGTCGAGAATATTGGAGAAAGTCTGGGAGCATTTATCAGGTCATAAGATAATATCAGAGAAAAGTCACCGACCGGTGGCTTTTTCTTTTTGGGAAGGAAGTGATGGGAATGGCAGCGACAAGATTGATTGCACTCCATGTGAATAAGGGAAAGACGGTCGCTCAATGTTTGGCAGACAGAACCGACTACTCACAAAATGCCGCAAAAACCAATGATGGCGAATTTATCAGTTCCTATGAGTGTGATCCAAAGACAGCAGATGAGGAATTTCTGCTTTCCAAACGGCAGTATCAGCATATTACCGGCAGACAGCAGAAGAACAATATCATCGCATACCAGATACGCCAGTCCTTTAAGCCGGGAGAAATCACCCCGGAAGAAGCGAACCAAGTCGGCTATGAAACAGCGATGCGATGGACAAAGGGAAAACACGCTTTCATCGTTGCGACCCACATCGACAAATCCCACATTCACAATCATATCATTTATAATTCGACCTCGCTGGATGCCACACGGAAATTCAAAAACTTCTTTCTTTCCGGTCTGGCGGTGCAAAGACTCAGTGATATGGTTTGCCTGGAACACGGGCTGTCCATTATTACACCGAAGCCGTATCGGGAGCGCCAGAAAAGAACTGTTTATCCCAAGAAGCGTACCCAGCGTGACGAATTATGTGATGCGATTGATGCGGTGCTGAAGCAGAAACCAAAGAGCTTTGATGGCTTTGTTCAGGCTCTGGCTGACATGGGATTTGAGTTCAAGGATGGAAAGCAGCCTGCGTTCAAGGGCGAGAATCAGAAGCGTTTCATTCGGCTGCGTTCCCTGGGCGAAGGATATAGCAAAGAGGAAATTCAAGCGGTTATCTCCGGCAAGAACCTGCACAAATCAAAAGGCGGCTCTGCCAAGGCTCCTGCCCCGAAGCAGTTCCAGATGCTGATTGATATTCAGGCAAAGATGGCCGAGGGCAAGACGGTCGGTTATGAAAAGTGGGCGAAGAAGTTCAACCGAAAAGAAGCTGCCCGAACGGTAATCCTACTGAAAGAAAAAGGCTTGGGCAACTACGACGATCTGACTGCTCATATTGAAAATCTGTCTGCCCGGTTCGATGCGCTTTCTGATTCTATCAAGGTCGCAGAGAAACGTATGGTTGAGGTTCAGGCGTTGCAGCAGCACATCAAAAATTATCGCAACACAAGGCAAATTTATATCGAGTACCGCAAGTCTGGATATAGCAAAAAATTCTTTGAAGAACACCGTCAGGAAATCACAATTCATAAAGCGGCGAAGCAAGCCTTTGATGAATTGCAGATTACAAAGCTCCCGTCCATGCAATCATTGTATGAGGAGTTTCATCAGCTGGCAGTCCAGAAAAAGCAGGACTACGCTGAGTACCGTCAGATCAGAAAAGAGAAAGAAGAACTGCTGATTGCCAAACGGACGGTTGAAACGATTTTGAATATCGACAGGCAGAAAGAGCAGGAAAAAGAGAAAGAGAAAGAGGAAAAGAAGAACTTCCGTTAAAGCAAAAAGCCACGGTCTGCACTCCCCAAAGGGTGCGGATCGTGGCTGCTTTTTTGCTTTTCGATTTCGGTGCTTTCAACCATGGGCAAATTTTTATTCTACTGTTCTTTGAGAAACGATTGAAAATCGTGTAGCCATCATCGGCAGATGATGTTCAAAGGGGATTGGGGATGCTTCCCCAACAAGCAAATTTGCGAAGATTGCACCGAAGGGAAAATCGAGAAAATGAGTGAACCTGTACAGGTTTACACTGCTTGCCAATTTGTGAGATTATGAATTTAGTATCGAGAATAGGGTACACCTAAATTTTGCAATGCTGCAACCCTATCATCGTTGCATGGATGAGTTGAGTATATTGCACTGAGAAAACCATCATGCGGAACATCTGAGATATGTTGGTCTAATACCGTCGCTAATTCAAGACCAAAACCAATTTTATAAGCAAATTCATCAGCCAGATACTCATTTTGTCTCATAGACCACATCAGAAAAAGCATACAGAACTTTACCCATAACCAAGAAAGTGCTGTTGATATTCCTGCGAAAACTGCGGTAATTATACCCATTACACCACTACGAGAGCATATTGCGAACAGCCCCATGATTGCAGAAAAAATCCAGTAGGATATTTTGATTAACAGGAGGCACCCGGATATAAATATATTGCCCCCGCCAATCAATAATTGGATAACAGTATGTCCGTATGAGAGATGTCCGATCTCATGGGCGAGAATTCCAAGTATCATATCATCGGAGAGTAAAAGCAATCCGTCAGTTATGCATAGTGTTTGCCTACCTAGAGCAAATGCATTTGGAGCAGGATCATGGATAATCTTCACTTTCACTTTTTTAGGACAGTATGATGTGTTCTCTTTTGCTTTATCTAAAACATATTGAACCAGCGGGACAACTCGAAGTTTTATATCTACTCTTTTTATATCGCTTGCTCCTGCGAAGGCAGCCAGGCACATTTCGCCTAATGGGGATAAGCTGATAGCTACTGTGAAAAAGTAAATACAAATCAGTTCAACAATGCTTCCTGACGAACCGAACACAGCAACAATCAGCAGAATATTAAGAGTAAAGAACAGAAGAGTTCCTAAGTTTGAGAAGCGAACAATTCTGCCTACACGATGCCAAATATCCATAATGCACCCCCCTTTTATCGTGTTGTTGGTTTGAGCTTGCATTGTTTAATTACTCAAATGTAAAGAAATCTTTGTTTCGCTCTTTGAACAGAGCAAAGACAGTCTCTAACACAAATTCGTTTTCAACACCAACATATTCTTCTGTTTCAT
The DNA here is from genome assembly GCF_040096555.1 of Coprococcus intestinihominis. Taxonomy (NCBI): domain Bacteria; kingdom Bacillati; phylum Bacillota; class Clostridia; order Lachnospirales; family Lachnospiraceae; genus Coprococcus; species Coprococcus intestinihominis. The sequence continues at coordinate 3,773 of NZ_JBBMEK010000286.1, forward strand.
CGTCAATTTCTTTCAGCTGCAAAATAACAACTTGCCCATCCGAATCTCCAATAGGAAGCAGGACAACATATTCGTTCTGGCGATACGGTATTAAGTCAAGAAATTCAAATTCAACTTCGTTCCCATTCTCATCATTCAAAGTTATAATGTTGTCTTCATCCATGTCGTCGTTCCTTTTCTTAATATAAATAACTAAAACTTCCCACACCGATACGGTGTGTTGAACCTTGAAAATTCAATATTTCAGCCAATAAAAAAGGCATA
>NZ_JBBMEK010000287.1:0-3992 GCF_040096555.1 Coprococcus intestinihominis
TGATAGAGGATATGTGTCATGAATTGTCGAAAACAGGCAGTTGTTACATTTTTATTGATGATTTTCATCTGTTGACGGATAGCCGTGCATCTGCTTTTTTGTGTATGCTTGCCAGGAGACTGTCGGGAAATGTCCATTTGATTGTTGCAGGGAGAAATCAATTTCTTTCGTCGGCAGATATTTTGTGTCTGGGCGGCAAAGTTTACCAGATTGGTGTAGAACAGCTGCGACTGAATCGTAAAGAGCTTGCGGTTTATGTGAAGCGCTGTGGAATAAAACTGTCTGAGAAACAGACAGAAACACTTTTTTATTCCAGTGAGGGATGGTTCTCAGCTGTTTATCTGAATTTGCAGATATTTTTGGAGCGAGGCGTGCTGCCGGATGGGGCTTCGGATATTTATGCGGCATTTACCAGGGCGATGATTGAACCGCTTTCTGCAAAGCAACGGGAATTTCTGGCTGTTATGGGGATTGCGGACGAGTTTTCGGCAGAAATGGCCGTTTTTGTTACAGAAGATGAGGAAGTAAGAGCCATGGTGAAAATTCTGACTGAGCAGAATGCTTTTGTGAAATGTCTGGCAGATGGTGTGACTTTCAGATTTCATCATATGATGAAAGAATGTGCCAATCGGGTTTTTGCGGCGTTGGATGAAGAAAAACAGGCATTTTACCTGAATCGTTTTGGCCTGTGGTATGAGCAGCACAGTCAGTATCTGCATGCCATGGATGTCTATCGAAGAAGTAAAAATTATGATGCATTTCTTCGGGTTGTTAAAAATGATGCGGGAATTCTGCTCGCTTCACTGAATGCGCAGGAGGTTATGAATGTGTTGGCTGAATGTCCTGTTTCCATTTTGAAAGCACATCCATTGGCGATTCTGGTGCTGATGCGCAGCATGTTTAACTGGCGTCTGATTCCGAAGATGATGGAATTGAAAGTGCTTTTGATGGAAGTGGTGGAGGAAAATGCAGCGCTCTCTGATGAGGAACGTGGCAATCTGTTGGGGGAATGCGATTTAATTATGAGTTTCCTTTGCTATAATGATATCGGAGCTATGAGTCAGCTGCATCGAAGAGCCAGCAGCCAGATGTCCAGACCGGCCATCAGTATTCAGAACAACGGCGGCTGGACCTTTGGATCGCCTTCTGTGCTGATGATGTTTTACCGCGGTCCGGGACAGTTGGAAAGTGAGCTTGCCCAGATGGATGAATGTATGCCGCATTATTACAAGATTACCTGTGGTCACGGACAGGGGGCAGAAAAGATTATGCGGGCGGAAGCAGCTTTTGTACAGGGAAGATTTGCGGATGCACAGATTGAGCTGGAACGGGCTTATGCACAGATTGAAGGAAATGGCCAGGAAAATATGGCGCTTTGCTGTGATTTTCTGGCATGGCGACTGGCTCTGGCTAAGGAAATGAAGCCGCATTGTAGTCTGGAGAGGCGGCGCACCGAATTACTGCGCCATCATAATGCTGCCTGGCTTAATATATGGAGTGGCATCAGTGCCTATTATTATGCGCTGTTGGGTGAGTCTGAGAAGATTCCTCCGATATTTGGTGAACACAGGCTTTCGGATATCAATATGCTTGCCCCGGGAAGACCAATGATGCTGCTGATTGAAAATCAGGTTTATCTGGCACAGGAAAATTATGCAAAGGTGATTGGCCGCAGCGATGGACAGCTTTCTATCTGCGAAGGTATGCATTATAGGCTGGTGGCGCTGCACATCCGTATTCAGACAGCGGCTGCTTATGAAGCCATGGGAAAATGGCAGGAGGCGGAGCAGATGCTGACGCAGGCCATTCTGGAGGCGGAGACGGATTATCTGATGCTTCCGTTTGTGGAGAATTATCGTTATTTGAAAAAACTTTTACTGCGCTGTCAGAAACAGGAAAGCCTGTTTGTCAGGTATCTGATACAGATGGGTGAAATGTATGAGATGCGGCGGGAATGTCTAAGGAAAGAGGCACATCGCCCGGAGGTACTGGCTGTATTGACAGATAAAGAATATGAAATGGTGCTGCTCATTAATCAGCATCAAACGAACCGGGAAATCGCGGAGAAAATGTTCCTTTCAGAAGGAAGTGTCAAACAATATGTCAAACAGATTTATTCAAAACTTCAGATTGAAGGGGATACCAGAACAAAGAGAAAGCAGCTGTTACAGCTGTTGGAAGAGAATTCCTAACTATTGGTGAATAGCCATTGCAAAAAATCCATTGTACAATGCCGGTACAGTGGATTTTTCTTTTTCTACAAAGGGGAGGTGCGTTATATGTCATATGTAATTATTGGGCTGATTATTGTTGCTTGTATTATTCATTCAGTTTTAAAGAAATCAAAAGAGACTGCTGATCAGGCAGTAAATGATGCGATTGTGCCGGGAGTGATGAATACACTTTTTGATGATGTGCAGATGCATCCGGAAGGGCATTTACTGGATGTTAAGGGATCGAATATTCCGCTGCAAACATATAGCTATCTTAACAGCAGCGGCAATATTTGTTTTCGTTATCAGGGACATCCGGCAGAGTTGTGCAGTATTACTTTAACAGAGGTGAATGACTATATTGATGAGAACAACGATATGCGGCAAACGAATGAGCAGGAGATTTACCGGGGACAGTGGATGTGCTGTGAACTTGGGGAGACATTTCCTACCGGTTTTACATTCTGGCCGAGAGGCAAACTGGATAAAATCTTCCGGACAAAAACGATTAAAACCGGGTATGAAGCTTTTGATAAACGGTTTAATCTCAGCTGTGATAATGAGGAGTGGGTGATGTATTTTCTGAATCAGGACAGAATGGCCCGGATTCTTGAACTGACGCAGACGGCCTTTGGAGAATTTGCGGTTTGTCTGCATGGGGATGGAAAGTTGGATCTGGCGGTGCACAGCGGTCATCATTTCTTTGAGGTGGGAAGAGACAGAAATAATCCGGAGGCATTGAAACAGCGCTATACCAGGGAGTTGAAATGGTGCAGGGATATGCTGGATGTCTTTATTTCCTAATGCAGAAAAATACTCCTTCCGGGAACAGGTGCGTCTTTAGTCTGTGTTATATTAAAGTCACAAAAGAACAACAGAAATAAATTTTGCGGGTGAGCCGCATAAGGATGAATCTAAACGGAGGAGATATACAATGAGTTTTTGTGACGAATTAAGAAAAATTGAATGGGAAAATTCATACAGCAATAAGAAGGAAGAAATCATTCATCGAGAGGTTGAAGGGCTGATTACGGGTATTAAGGTACTTTCACGTAATGCGGCAAGGGATGGCAAGCGGAATTTAACCGGATATTATGATCAATTTTATTGGGATACAACAGATTACTTTATTCAACCGTCTGTCAGTGAAACGGGATTTCAGAGGTATACAATGCTTTCTTTCTTGAAAGGCTATTCACAGTATGAAGCGATGAATATACGACAGGAAATCGTTAAGAGACTTCGCCAGCGACTTGCGGAAATGGGATACAGAAATGTTCAGCTTCGCATTGACGAGGTCACGCAGAGAGAAAACAAAAAATTTTTTGCCTCAAAAACGGGCGTGACACTGTATTATCTGTGGCTGAATATTTCATGGTAGAAGATGTTAAATTCATAGAATCCTCTTTCTGGTGTTGTTTCAGGCAGTGATTTGACTGCGCTGCTGTTCATTATAGCGTTTTTTCTGGTTAATATGGCGAACTTTTGCTCTTGGATAATATTTGCTGCAGTGCTGACAGTAAGTCTTATGCTCGGCAGCACGGCCCTTTGAACATTCGCCGCGGCAGATATAAAATTTGCATGGTGTTTCTCTGTATTTGCTCATGGTATTTTCCTCCGGGGCCAGTTAAGGAACAGTCTTCTGGCTGGTTGAATCTGATTGTTGCGTGTTCTTTGATTACAGAGTATAGCATGGATGAATGGGAAAAACATTGAACTATTAGTTGAAAATGACAGCAGACGGCGAGGCTCAGCAGATAATGAATGAAATATCCAAAG
>NZ_JBBMEK010000288.1:0-3980 GCF_040096555.1 Coprococcus intestinihominis
TTCCCACATATGACGGTTTTTAATAATGTAGCATACGGACTGACGATCAAGAAAGTACCAAAGCCTGAGATTCAGGAAAGAGTCATGGAGATGCTGAGACTTGTTCAGCTGGAAGGGTTTGAGAAGCGTAAGCCGGATGAACTTTCCGGCGGTCAGAAACAGCGAGTGGCGATTGCAAGAGCACTGGTCAACAAACCGAAGGTACTGCTTCTGGATGAACCTTTGGGTGCGCTTGACTTGAAGCTGCGTAAGCAGATGCAGATTGAATTGAAGCGTCTTCAGAAGAAACTGGGAATTACATTTATCTATGTTACCCATGATCAGGAAGAGGCATTGACCATGAGTGATCGGATTGCGGTTATGCATGATGGCGTTCTGGAACAGTTAGATGTACCGATGGAGATTTATGAGCATCCGAAGACAAAGTTTGTAGCCGGATTTATAGGCGAATCCAATATTTTTGATGGTAAGGTGACAGACAAGAAAGACAATGTGCTGACTGTTCAGACAGAGGCTGGTATGATGCAGGTATGCGGGGCTGATTTTGAAGTTGGCGAGGAGATGCATGTGGCTATCCGTCCGGAATATATGGATGTGAGCAAGACGCCTGTTGAAGGATTTGATCTGCCTGGCACCGTGAAGGATTTTATTTATCAGGGAACGGTTGTCAAGACAGCCCTCGATATTAAGAACGGTCAGGAGATTAAGTATTCTCGTTTTGAGCAGGATACAGATATTGCAGAAGGCAATCAGGTTTATGTTTGCTGGAGACCTGAGAAGGCCGTTGCCATCAAGAAGAGTATGTAGGGGGCGGTCTGATGAACAATAAGAAAAAGAAGAATATGCTTCCGGCATTGGCCATGGCAGGCCCGGTATCTGTCTGGATGATTTTGTTTGTGACCATTCCGATGCTGTATATTATTTATATCAGTTTTATGTCCAGAGGTGTATTCGGTGATGTCGTTTATAAGTTTTCGACAGAAAGCTACAAAACGATTCTTAATCCTACATATTTTAAGGTTATTTTGAAGTCGCTGAAAGCAGCAGGGATTACGACGATTCTCTGTCTGCTGTTGGGATATCCGTTGGCTTATATTATTGCCCATAAGCCGAAGGATACAGCTGCGAAGCTGATTACGCTGATCATGATCCCGTTCTGGACGAATTCATTGATGCGTTTGAACAGCTGGCTGCTTTTGTTCCAGACAAGTGGTCCGATCAACAATTTCCTTGTGGGAACAGGCATTGTCAAGGAACCGATTACATTTATTTATACAGATGGGCTGGTGCTGATCGGTCTGATTACCAACATGCTGCCATTTGCGGTGCTTCCGCTTTACAGTACCATTGAGAAGCTGGACAAGTCTCTGATTGAGGCATCCGCAGACCTGGGTGCCAGTGCAGCCACTACATTTATGCGTGTGACGCTGCCAATCACATTTCCGGGTATTTTTTCAGCGATCATCCTCGTATTTATCCCGAGCCTGGGTATTTACACCGTTACTGATATGCTGGGCGGCGGCAAGATCTTATACATTGGTAATATTATCAAGAACCAGTTCGGTTCCATCCGAAACTGGCCGCTGGGTGCAGCACTGTCTGTAATGCTGATCGTTATTACTATGCTGCTTATCTTCATTTATACAAGATTTGCGAAGATTGAAGATATGGAGGTAGTATAATGTCGAAAATTGCCAAGAAAAGAAAAAGACTGAACATCATCAGTAATGTGTATGCATTTCTGGTGTATGCCCTTTTGTATATTCCGGTGGCAGTTATGATGGTTTTCTCTTTTAATGACCAGAAGTATAACTATTACTGGAATGGTTTTACCACACAGTGGTACACCAAGCTCTTTACCAATTCTACATTGGTGGACAGTTTGATCTACAGTTTGATCATTGCGGTACTGAGTACTCTGATTTCCGTATTTATCGGTACCATCGGTGCCCTCGGTTTGAAGCGGTATGAATTCAAGATGAAGAAATTCATTGACAATATGCTGTATATTCCGATCATCGTGCCGGAAATTGTTCTGGCGGTGGCATTGCTGATTATTTTCCTGAAAGTCGGCGTGTCTATGGGGATAGGAACCATTCTGATCGGTCACTGTACATTCTGTATTCCATATGCCATCGTCACCATTAAAGGACGTATCAGCGGCGACAACGAGACTTTGGAAGAGGCCAGCATGGATCTTGGTGCCAACCGGGTACAGACCCTGCTTCGTGTGACCCTGCCGAATATTTTCCCGGGTGTCATGAGTGCGGCATTCCTGTCCTTTACAATGTCATTTGATGACGTTGTCATGAGTAATATGCTGGCAGGTGCCAAACAGTCCACATTGCCTGTCCTGATCCTTTCTATGAACAAGACAGGTGTAACGCCGGATGTTAATGCATTGGCGACAATTATGATTCTTATCATCGTAGCAGCGATGATTTTGAATAATATTATTCAAGGGGCCCTTCACAAAAGGGTAAAATAAGGAGGTTTTCATTATGAAAAAGAGATTACTGGCGACTGTCCTTGCCGGTGCCATGGTTTTATCAATGGCAGCATGTGGCAACAGTAATGCCAACAAAACAGAATCCGCAGCAGCATCCGAAACAGCGAATGCTTCAACAGAAGCCGGAGCAGAAAGCGGTGAAACACAGGCAGCTGCTCAGGACGGCGATGCAAGCTCTGAGCTGAACATTTATATGTGGCAGCAGTACATTTCTGATGATCTGATCAAGAACTTTGAGACGGAGAACAACTGTAAGGTGAATCTTTCTTACATGAGTGATAATGCTGATGCCATCAATAAACTGACAGCAGGCGGCGGTGATGAATATGACCTGATCATGACATGTGATGCTTACATGAAATCCCTGATCGCAGGCGGTTATGTTGAAGAACTGAATCTGGACAACATTCCGAATTCATCCAACATCAACGATACATACTGGGTATCCAAGGGTTACTGTGTACCTTATCTGATGAACTACATCTATGTTGTATATGATTCAGAAACATGCCCTGTTGAAATCCACAGCTACAATGATCTGCTTCAGTCCGGTCTGAAGATTTCTACAATTGATGGCGCAAGAAATTTGTTCCCAATCGCACTTGTTGCCCTTGGTTATGATCCTAACTCCACAAATGAGAGTGAAATCGCAGAAGCTTACGAGTGGTTGCAGAAGTTCAATGAAAACGTTGTTGCTTATGGTAATGCAGAACAGAACCTGACAAATGGCACAGCGAATGTTGCTGTTACATACGATGGTAATGCTTCATGGGCTATGAAAGAAAAGAACACAATCAAAGTTGCAGATTTCACAAGCGATCCGATCCAGCTTGGTATTGACCTCTTTGTTATGCCTAAGGGTGCAAAACATGTAGATCTTGCAGAAAAATTCCTGAACTACATCTGCACAGCTGAAGTTATGGCTAAGAACCTTGAAGAGTTCCCATACTCCTGTCCGAACGATGCAGCCGTTGCAGCAGCATCTGATGATTACAAGAACGACCCTGCAAGAGATTTCTCTTACAAGGAAAATGTATTCTTCCAGGAAGATGTTGGCGATGCGCTGACAATCTACAACGACTACTATCAGAAACTTAAAGTTGGTGAATAAGCCGATTTGATGATAGGGTGGACCGCTCTTCTGATTGAAGTGGAGTGCGGTCCACTGAATGAATAACAGAAAACGAAAGGAGCTTATCCTTACGCTGGAATAAGCTCTTTTTGTTTTCTTTTTTGTGTTTTTCGGCCGCACGCCCTCTTGGTCCATTGAACAGTCAAACTGGCATCAAAGGGAGAGGGATTAGGGTGAAAGAACAATTCATTATTTTGTCCATATTTCTAAGGTTTTTAACAAAAGTTAGCAAGAATTCTTCTTCCTCTACAGGTGGGAGATAAATTGCAGAAAAAAGAAAATAGAACGCTTGTTCTGTGGTGCGAAGTGTGGTATACTATAATCAGTCGAAAGGATAGA
>NZ_JBBMEK010000289.1:0-3973 GCF_040096555.1 Coprococcus intestinihominis
CACAACAAAAGCTTCTTATAAGCATGTGATGGTAATGACGGTTATTACACAGATTGTGCTGGCGACGGTTTCTCCGATGGATAAACAGGGTTATATGACATTGTCTGTCAGTGCGATTTATGAAAGAGACTTAATCAATGCAGATGCGTTGACAATTGTGGAGGACAATCCGAAAGGTGCAGTTGTTACAACTTCCCGAAATGATGTGGACTATGTGGTGACAACTGGGAAAGCTGTGTTGCTTCCACCAAAAGAAAGTGTTGATAAATAAATACATAAGCCATAAGATGATGAATAATTAATTAAACGAACAAAAATCTCAGAGAATCTTAAGATTTTCTGAGATTTTTTATGTTCGATAGATTTTTAAAATCATATGTGGTAAATTAAAAATAAAGTAATAGAAAAAATGCGCATTGAAGAGAGGAGATCACTATGTGGAACAGACAGGAACTAAAGAGCAATGCCAGAATAATGCTGAAAGCCAATTATTTAAAAATTGTTATCGTGAGTGTTGTATTTGCACTTTTGACCAGTTCTGGTTATCAATCGGCCAAAGGAGCGGCCAAAGGCAGTGATGCAGATATCAGCCTCAGCCATTTAACAGATATTCAGTGGTCATTGGTGATGGCAGCCTTTGTGGGTATTATGGGTGTTGTGATCATTGCATTTTTAGTGAATGTTTTGATAGCGGTTTTTGTATGGAATCCGTTAAGTGTCGGCTGCATAAAGTATTTTATAGATTGTCGGTATGGTAACGCAGAATGGAAAGATATTTTATTTGTTTTTAGAAATAATTATGTTAATGTGTGTGTGAATATTTTTTTAAAGCAGTTATTTACCTTTCTCTGGTGTTTACTGCTGATTGTGCCTGGAATTGTTAAGGCTTACGAATATATGATGGTGCCATATATTCTGGCAGAGAATCCGGATATGAGCAGAGAAGAAGTTTTGCATTGAGTAAACAAATGATGAAGGGGAATAAATGGGATGCATTTGTGCTTGATCTGTCATTTATTGGTTGGATGATTCTGGGGGCACTTACATTGAACATTGTGAATGTTCTTTATACGAATCCGTATCGCTATCTGACATCTGCGGAATTATATCATACATTAAAATAAGACGGGCATGAAAATTAAGATTGTTAAGAAATATCTGACGCACTGCATTGTCTATTGCTTTCGGGAAAGAATGGCACATGGCTTCTGGCAGATCGATAGAATGGCAATTCGGAATGGAGAGTTCTTTTATTGGCCTGCAGAAACCATTGTTTTATTGTAGAGCATATGCTATAATATAAATGGTATTTATAGGGGCGGAGCTGTCGAAAGGCAGTGACGCAAAGCCAAAGGGACTAAGGTGTTAGAAACTATGTCAGCCGGTTGCGATAAAGAATTACCGTTGTTTTTGTTTTGTTTTTTTCAGTCACCTGTAGAGCGCAGGTGATTTTTTGCTTTTTTAGTAAAATACAGACGATTTTTAGTACTTTTACAAGCAATGAAAATCATAAGCCCTTATGATGTACTGTTGTAGCTGCATAGAATTTGATAGCCACAAATTCGTATAGAAAGGATGTCAGAGGAGAGTGAAGGATACACACAGTATGACAATGCAGGATGTGTTGGAAATGATGAAATGTATCAGAGAGTTTTTTACTGTAGTCAGATTGGAAAGTGGATATGACACGATGGATAGTGAGGAAACATACTGTGAGATTGAGTACCTGAAGGAAGATATTTTCTTTGTAAAGGCAAAGCGTATAGAAATAGACGGGAAGCCTTACGTGATAAAGATTAAGCAGGAAGTTGATGAAAAAATTCTACAGGCATTGCTGGAGTCCGATCAGATACCGGAACGGCTGGCCTATTACAATGAGAAGATTTATCATGATTCATTGACAGGGGCTTATAATCGGCGTTTTTTCCAAGAGAAGATGATATCTGTAAGTAAGAATACCGGAATTGCGATGATAGACCTGGACAATTTTAAAGCGTATAATGATACATATGGACATCATGCGGGTGACCTTGTGTTGCAGACAACGGTTATGACAATTAAGAGTGTGATACGCCGGGATGATATTTTGATTCGTTATGGCGGCGATGAATTCCTGTTGCTTATGCCGGGAATGCAGTCTCAGGTTTTTCATCAAAAGCTGCTTCAGATACATCAGTTCATTTATCAGTCGGAAGTGCCTGAATATGGGAAAATGCATGTTTCTACGAGTATCGGAGGGGTTATTGCCCAAGGCGAGGAGATTGAGCAGGCTGTTGAGCGTGCGGATAAACTGATGTATGCTGCAAAATCACAAAAATCATGCGTTGTTACGGATGTAGACGAGGAAGTGTTATGAAAAAGGTTCTGGGATGGAAAAAAATCGAAATTGTCTGTGTTATCATTGTAGTGGCTTTCATGTCCTTTTTGATCGGAATATACTATCAGTCAAGAACGGAGAGGGGAAGCATCCGGTCACTCTGCAGTGGGTGGTATCAGATGAAGGACGGGAAAAGGATTGAACTTGAACTGCCTTGTTCTGTGACTGCGGATGCGGAAGGAAAAGTAATTCTTTATAATGATACTCTGACAGAGGATGACAGGGGACTAATTGTATCCACAAGAGGAATACAGGATAATCTGGAAATCAGGACAGGGGAGCGTATTCTTTATCATTATGCGGATAACCAGTTCCAGAAGAACAAACAGATGAAAGGAAAGATGTGGGCAGATGTCCGCCTGCCGGAGGAGACGGGGCAGGAACCGCTATGCTTTATTTATGATGGAACAGCAGGTAGAAGTCTTGATATACAGGTTCCGATACTTGGCAGTTTTTCTGCAATTGTCGTGAGACATCTTCAGGCCTCTGCTTTTTCGATTTTAATGATCATCAGTATGCTGGGATTGGGAATTGTCGCAGTAAGTATTTTCCTTTATACCAGACATCGGCAGCTTGTCGAAAAACGTTTTGTGAATGTCGCAGTTTTTTTGATTATATGCAGCTTATGGTGTATATTGGATTCTGGAATTTACCAGATGTATGGGAAGCACAGTGCAGCAGGAAGTTTAGTGTCTTTTTATGCATTTATGCTGATGTCAGTGCCGATGCTGCATTTTATACAGAATACGGTAAGTAAGGAAAATCAATGGATTCCGGAGATATGGATTTTACTTTTTTATGGGAATGCGATAGGACAGGGCATCGTGAATATTTGGTTTGCGGTTCCTTTTAAAAATATGCTGTTTGTAACGCATTTGATATTATTTACAGGTGTTGCAGCGATGGCCATTCTTCTATGGAGAGAATATCAAAAGCATCAGACGCAGGAGCTGGAGCTTTGTCTGAAGGCATTTGGCGTGTTGGGCATCAGCGGAGTGATTGCCCTTGCTTTATATTGGATGTACGCCATCTACTGGTATGATGCGCTTTTTCAGTTTGGTATTTTACTTTTTATTTCTTTTCTGTTCTGGGGACTGCTTTGTAAAGTATCCAATGATATTCAGTATCGTATGGAACAGGCCGTATATGAAAGGATGTCTATAGAAGACCGGATGACGGGAATGAAGAATCGAAAGGCATTTGAACAGCAGCTGGATCAGCTTCAGCAGGATGTAATGCTGTTGGAAAATGCTTTGCTTATATTTATAGATATTGCCAATTTGAAAACGATTAACGATACGTATGGGATGCAGATAGGCGATGAAGCAGTTATTCGGACTGCCCGGAGCATTCAGGCGGCAGAAAGTGACGCATGTGAGCAGCATACAGAATGTTTCCGTATTGCCGGTGATGAGTTTGCAATTGTGGTGACTCGTCCGCAGAAGAGACCGGAAGAGTGGGAGCAGATGATAAGGAATGAGATGAAAAAAGAATCCGGAAGCAGGTATCCTGTTCAATTGGAATTTGGCTGCAGTTACCTGAGGAAAGCGGATGGAACACTGCTTTCTATCAGTGACTGGAAAATGCAGGCAGACA
>NZ_JBBMEK010000290.1:0-3959 GCF_040096555.1 Coprococcus intestinihominis
CACCTCAACATAGCGGATGTATGCCCGCCATATCCCAACGTAGCATCCAGTCCTCTTTGCCCCGGCTGAATCTGCAGAAAATCAAGGATTTCCTGCACCATGATCGATATATGCATTCCTGCCGGTGTGCCGCCCTTCCGAATCACTTTCTCAACTGTTTCACCGTATTTCTCAGGATTCAGCTCCTTGTATTTCTCGTTGTAATGTCTCGGATGTGTTCCTTTGTACCGTACCCTTCTCTTGTGTACCGGTTGATTCTCTGTATTACTTTCCATTTAATCTTCCTTCCATCCTTCGTTCAAACGGGATAAAACACGCTTCGCGTGTTTCATCCCGTTATCACATTCTCTACTGTTCCATTGCCCCGGATGCCTCACCGGCTTCAACTGCAGGTGCTGCCTCCTCCGGTGCGCTGGTTGCCGGCGCACTTGTCTCTGGCGGGTTCGTTGCCGGTGCACTTGTCTCAGGTGCACTTGTCTCTGGCGCACTTGTCTCAGGTGGGTTCGTCTCTGGCGCACTTGTCTCTGGCGCACTTGTCTCTGGCGCACTTGTCTCAGGTGCTTTTGTTTCTGTTGCCTTCGTCTCAGTTTCCTGCTTTTTCTCTGTTTCCTTCTTTTTCTCAGTCTCTTGCTTTATCTCTGCCTCTGTATTCTTGCTGCTAGATGAACTGCTTCCGGATGTCTGTCCAGGCACATAAGTGACACCGCCGTACACGACAACATAATAACCTGTGCTGATATTATTATAGAGTGTTTTTGCCTTCTCATAAGGCATATTGATACATCCGTGGGAACCATTGTACTGATAAATTGTTCCGCCGAAACTGCTTCTCCACGTAGCATCATGGAAACCAACACCGCCGTTAAACGGCATCCAGAATGATACCGGTGAAGCATAATCGGCACCTCGAAGAACTGTATTCTTCTCCATGCTGTATACCTGATAAACACCGGTCGGTGTCATATGGGTCTGGCTGACACTTCCTGATACAATATTCGAGGACATGAGCAGTTCACTATTCTTATATAAATACAACTTCTGATTCGTCAGATCCACTTCCACATAATTGCCTCCGAAATTCTTCTTGATACCGGAAGCACTTTCCGTATAAGGCACTTCACGCTCGCCTGAAACTTCATCTGTCAGACACTGTAAAACATCTTCAAATAAAGCACTTGTATCAAGAGTCTCTCCGCTCACCGGTACATTCAGTGAAATCACACTTCCCGATGTGGTTGTGAAATCCATATTCATCTTCTTGGAACTGTATTTCTCAGAAATGCCATTCACCCATTCCTGTACTTTATCATGATCAATCTGAAGCGTACCGTCTTCATCAATATACACCCACTGGCTGATCTGTTCGTGATTGATCACTTCTTCCTTCTTTTCACCGTTCTTCTTAAATGGATACTTCAGTTCTACCTGAAGATAGGCATTAGCCTGCTGCAAAATCTTATTGGCATTCTCAGAATCCTCACTCAAAACAGGCTTCTGATACAGGCCCTTGGCCTCAACATCCAGTTTCGATACATTCTCTTCAATCGCATCTTCAACCGCTGCTGTCACTTCACCTTCATCCAGCGTTGTTCCCTGCTCACCGTTACGCAATGAAAAAGCATTCTTCCCTGCATCATAAACCAGCTGTGCATTCTCCGGTGCGATCATCTTCGTTGTATCCATTGCACTGCACTGTGCCAATTCCTGTTTGACGCGCTCTTCATTATATGTAAAAAGATTATTCACTGTCAGTGCCAGATCCTTCTGATCGGTTTCTTTCAGCTTATGCTCATTCTGCCGATCCTTCAATGCCTGCAGATCTAACGCTTCATTGTAAGCCATCTGAATGTCACTGCCTTTGATGGTCAGCTGTTCATTCTTAAAATCTACGACAAGCTCATAATCCTTCGCAGATTCCTTCAGCTGTTCTTCCAACTCGCTGACAGACATTCCTTCAATATTCATATCATTCAATGTTGTTCCCGGATAAAAAACATTCTTATAATTATTACTTCCGGCCATAAAATACCAGCCGCCGAAACCAGCTGCCAAAGCAGCCACTACCACCACAGTTATGCCAAATATCCTGAACTTCTTATTCTTCATCATCTATTCCCCCTGTAGAATCATTCTATTTTAATTTCTTACTATTCGCCTATTATATCACAGATTCAGGAAAAAACGGATTCTTTTTTCTTAAAATAATATGACTTTTCACGGATTTGAAAAAGGGACCGTTGTGCCTGCAACGATCCCTCGACAAAATACTGCTTTATTCTTGTTGTTCCGATTTCAATTGTCAAAATATCTTATATTTCGGCATGACAGCCCATCTGTTATTTTCTGGTAATATAACCCTTTGCTGTCAGGAATTCCGCACAAAGAACAGCACCGCCTGCTGCACCGCGGACTGTATTGTGGGATAAACCAACAAACTTGTAATCATACACCTTATCTTCACGAAGACGACCAACAGAAATACCCATACCATGCTCATAGTCAACATCCAGACTTACCTGAGGACGATTGTCTTCTTCAAGATACTGAATAAACTGCTTCGGCGCGCTTGGCAGCTCCAGTTTCTGAGGCTCACCCGAGAAATACACCAGTTTTTCAATCAACTGTTCCTTTGTCGGTTTCTTTGCAAATTTAACAAAGACAGCCGCTGTATGACCATTCAATACAGGAACACGGATACATTGAGATGTAATAATCGGGCTCTCTGCCTTCACAATCTCACCATTCTCAATATGTCCCCAGAGTCTTAAAGGCTCCATCTCAGACTTCTCTTCTTCACCGCCAATGTAAGGGATAATGTTGCCAACCATCTCCGGCCAGTCTTTGAAAGTCTTGCCGGCACCGGAAATAGCCTGATAGGTTGTAACAACAACTTCTGTCGGCTCAAATTCCTTCCATGCTGTCAGAACAGGGGCATAACTCTGAATGGAACAGTTCGGTTTAACGGCAATAAAACCTCTTGTTGTTCCCAGACGTTTCTTCTGATCCTTGATAACTTCAAAATGCTCCGGATTGATCTCCGGAACGACCATCGGTACATCCGGTGTCCATCTATGGGCACTGTTGTTGGAAACAACAGGTGTCTCACATTTCGCATAGGCTTCCTCAATCTTCTTGATCTCATCCTTGGACATATCAACTGCACTGAATACGAAATCTACATCCTTGCACATTTCTTCAACTTCCAGTACGTTTCGCACAACAAGCTTCTTCACAGTCTCCGGCATTGGTGTATCCATCTTCCATCTGTCACCAACGGCATCTTCATAGGTCTTACCTGCGGAACGCGGACTTGCAGCCACAGCTGTTACTTCAAACCATGGATGATTCTCCAGCAAACTGATAAAACGCTGTCCGACCATACCTGTTGCACCTAAAATTCCAACTCTTAACTTCTCACTCATAACAATTGACTCCTATTCGTATTCATTCTCTCTCAAAAATGTCCGCATTGGAAACACATTTGTCTTTCACTAGTGTATACTACATCAACTTCTCACAAAATGCAAGTATTGTTTTTAGAAAAAATATAAAAATTTTATTTTTATTTTGATGTATTTGTGGTATTATAAATCATATATTCTAATCAGACGATTGTCTACTTGTTTTTTAGAAAGGGTGACTATTTCATGAAGAAGACAATAAAGGCTATTGCAGCCGCTGCAGCAATTGGTGCAGGTATCGGCGCAGTTGTTTACTTTATCAAGAATAAACTGTATCAGGAAGATCTGTCTGACGACTTTGATGATGATTTTGATGATGATTTCGATGATTTTGATGATGACGAAGAAGACGCATCCTCTAAGGATTCCCGTGAATATGTCAATCTGCATCCGACATCCGAGAAGGAAGAAGATGCTGAATCAGAACCAGCCGAAGATGCACCTGAAGACGAGCCAGAGGAAGACGATCATTCCGGAGCTGAAGCCGCAGAAGAAGAA
>NZ_JBBMEK010000291.1:0-3925 GCF_040096555.1 Coprococcus intestinihominis
TACATGATCAGATAAATAACTGCTGCTGAAATCATGATCTGAATGATGGCAAATCTGAACACAGCCTGTGTGTTGGACCATCCCATCACCTTACGGACATGATCATGCAGCGGTGTTCTTGTATTCACAAGAATCCTGATCTTCAGGAAGCGAAGCAACGATACCTTCAAAAGACCGAGACCGCCGTCCAGAATCAGTACAATCGCTACAGGGATATAAATAAATGGGCTTCCCGTCTTCAGGGCTGCAATACTGATGAAAAAGCCCATGGCTCTTGAACCTGCATCGCCCATCATCAGCTTACTCGGTGTTGCATTAAACCAGAGATAAGCCAGAATACAGATGACAAACAGCAAAATCGTATGGGAGAAGACCGGATCCATTCCCTTGATCTGATCCACCATATACAAACTGATCAATGTGATGATCGTCAGCGTACCGGACAGACCATCCACACCATCACTGCAGTTTGTCACATTGATGGATACCCATACAAGAACAACGGTCAGAATACCGAAGATCACCGGAGGGATCGTGATACTGCCGCCGAAGATTGCAAACTCTACAACGTTGCTGTTAAAGTTCAAAAATGTAATGGCAACCATGACCGCAATGGCGAAATCCAGAAGCCCTTTCTTGAGTTCTCCCCAAGGGGCTCTGGAACAATCGTCCAGAAATCCTGTCATCATGGCAGCTGCCAGTAATACAAGGTAAATAATAATCTCTGTATTCAGCTCGCAGAATAAAACAACTGATACGATAAATACAAGGATAAATATAAATCCTGCACCTCTCGGCTTTCCCGCAGACAGGGCACCGTTCACAGCGAACTCTCTTCCCTGATCCTTCGGCAGTCTATCATTGCACTTGACAAGGAGCAGACAGGTCATTATAAAAGCAAATACCAGACCGGCCAGTGCCATTATATTCGCCGGCACACCATTAAACAACATGTTTATCATTAGCTCTTTCCTCTCTCTCATTCTAAATCAGGCCTCTCCGGCATAAAATACATGTCTGCCCGGCAGTCATGCGTTTTATCCGACCCCAGCATATTCCAAAGGCTTCCTTGTAGGTTTCTAGCCAATCAATGCGCCAAGCGCGCCAAAAAGTCCCGCACTTGCGGCTCCCATGATAATACCTGCCAGGAGTACACCGCACATAACAGCCACCACACTGGACTTGAAATCCATATCCAGAAGACTGGCTGCCAGAGTTCCCGTCCAGGCACCTGTTCCCGGAAGCGGAATGCCCACGAATAATAAAAGCGCCACAAACAAACCTCTGCCTGCCTTCGCCTGAAGCTTCTTGCCGCCCTTCTCGCCTTTCTCAAGGCAAAAACTGAAAAATCTGCCGATGACCGGCTTATCAGCTCCCCAGACCAGTATCTTTCTCGCAAACAGAAAGATAAAAGGAACCGGCAGCATATTGCCGATAATGGCTGTGATATAGGCCGGCAAAAACGGAAGTCCTATTCCGGTGGCATAAAGAATGGAGCCGCGGAGTTCAATCAGCGGCACCATTGAAATTAAAAATACAATAATATAATTCATCATCTTTCCTGCACCTCTGCAATTCTACTATAATACACATCCTGCTCAAATCGAACATATGCTATTCTATCACAAATATGCAGGAAATCAAACCTTTTCATTTAAAGAATCCGCTCTTTAGCTAAATATAAGCCAAAATGAAGCTTAGCTGACCACATTCTGAGGTCTGCCCTCGTCAAACGCCTGAATATTGGCAGCCAGGATAGACACCAGTCTCTGACGCGTCTCAAGGCCCTTCCAGCCCATATGCGGCGTCAGAATAACATTCGGCATATCATAAAGCGGATTATCCTGTACCGGCGGCTCTGTCTCCTGTACATCCAGACCTGCACCGGCAATTCTTCCCTCTTTCAGCGCTTCGATCAGCGCCGGTTCATCAATAAGGGCACCGCGTCCGGTATTAATAATGTAAGCTGTCGGTTTCATCATGGCAATGGTCTCTTTGTTGATCATATGTCTTGTCTGCGGTGTCAGCGGACAATGCAGACTGATATAATCACTCTGTTTCAGCAATTCTTCAAAGGAAACGTACTTAAGATTATCCTCATCGGCTCTCGGTGTCCTTACATAAGCAAGTACTTTCATGCCAAGGGCCTGTGCCACCTTGATCACTTCACGTCCAATGTTTCCGGCGCCCACAATACCCAGGACCTTGCCATTGACTTCCACATGACTGACCTGCATACATTTCGTAAAATTGCTTCGGTCCCCCCTTGCCAGCATTGCCTGCTGGATCTGCATGGAGGAACTGAGATTCAGAATCATCATAATCGCTGTATGGGCCACACGTTCTGTGCTGTAAGCCGGAATATTGCATACCGTAATACCTCTGGCCCTTGCAGCTTCAATATCGATATTGTTGTATCCTGTTCCGGCCTCACAGATCAACTGAACAGAATCCGGAAAACGGGCAATTGTATCGCCGTCAACGGGCATCTCCTTCGTCACAACAACATCCATCCCCTGCACACGTTCAAGAATCTGATCCTGCTCTGTAGAAGCATATTCCTTGACCTCAGATGACAAAACGGACAGATCCAGCTTGCCATCGTAATTCATCCTCTCTGAATTCAAAACAACCGTCTTTAATCCCATAAAAATCCCCCTTTCTGTAAATTCAGATGGTGCAAAATGCTTCCTTGTTCTTCGAAAACATCTAAATTAACCGTTCACCGCAGGTACGCTTCCGCTGCACAACATCTGCAACGGTACTAAGGCGCTAAAAAACAGCGCCTAAGGACCGGCGATGTTGAACCACCTGCTGCGAACTGTTAATTTAGATGTTTATCCAAGAATAACAAGCGTTTTGCTATTTTCTGAATATCCATAAATCAAGTCATCTCATGAAAATGATTTTCCATATACTTTATTTTAGCAGATTTTATATAAGATTGCCATAGGGAAAGCGGCCGCATTAAATAATAAATCGATTGCGGTTCAAAAACTAAAAATGGGATTCCAAAAGAGCAATATTAATACTTATGACCGCAATCATTTCATTATTCAGCGGCCGCCCTATTTCACGCCGTGACTCAGGATAAATTGCTTCCACGGCTCAATCTTATCCGCCTGCAAATGAACACCATCAAAGGTGGAATCGGCTTTTAATGCACCGTTCTCATCATCCAGAACTTCATTGTAATCCAGATAAAAAATCGTCTTGTTGTCCGCCAGTTTTTTAAGCCACTTATTGCGGGCGTTGATTTCTGTATTGTTGATCACTGTACCCTCTGCATCCTTCTCGGCGGATACATGAATAATAGACTCCACGAAGATCAACGCATTCGGCT
Organism: Coprococcus intestinihominis; assembly: GCF_040096555.1. Lineage (NCBI taxonomy): Bacteria > Bacillati > Bacillota > Clostridia > Lachnospirales > Lachnospiraceae > Coprococcus > Coprococcus intestinihominis. The sequence continues at coordinate 3,344 of NZ_JBBMEK010000291.1, forward strand.
GAAGTTCCCTGATACGCGCCACAACCTTTTTGAACTGCTGGTAATAGGTTTCCGCTGTACCGGTTCCCAGTTCATTCACTCCCAACATGATATAAACTTTGCCGAACTGTTTATTCTGAAGTTCCTCATCAATGGTCCTGTCTTCATCATCCGGCACCACATCCATGATATCCCAGATGTTAGTTCCAGTCTTAACATAGTACGTCGTATTCTCCCATCCCGCATACATTTTCAATGTATCCGTTCTGGAATCACCGATAAACACCGCATCATCCAGATAACTCTGATCCACATCCGTAAACGGTCCGCCTTTTTTGGCGGCCTGCTGTTCCTTCGTTCCCTGGGCATCCGCTTTCAGCAGTGTCGGATGCTCTGCTGCCTTCTGGGTCCATGTACCAAGGACATCCGCCGCCGTTGCCTTCCCTGTATAATTCTTATAGGCCTCGATCGCACGCTGCCCGCCAAAGTAAGGGCCGCCAATAAGGCAACAGATGATCAAAAGCATCGTCATCGGGTACTTTCTGGCCCAATCGATCCATCCACGCATCCTCTGCACCTCCTAAAATCTGAAATATAAAAACG
>NZ_JBBMEK010000292.1:0-3914 GCF_040096555.1 Coprococcus intestinihominis
TAAAAACGCAAAGCCCATATCAGTCCTGCCAGATAAAAAATCAGCCACAGCAGGCAGAGTATTCCCGGCAGTTTTTGTTCTGAGAGTCTGATGCCTGTCTTTTTTTCATACTGATCAAACATACAAAAAGATGCCTTATAATAAATCAGCACGAGACCAATTGTCAGCAGACTGCCCACAAGCATTGTCAGCGATGAAGCTTGTTCCTTTGCTGCTGTCAGTGAAAAAAGTCCCGCTGCCAGCATATCCAGCATAAAGATCCAGGATGCCTGACGCCCGGAGATCATCTGATTATCTGATATCATTTTTCTTCTCCTTTCTCAGTCTGCGTCTGTGTCCTTTCTGAGTAAAATACGGCCGCTCATACATTTTTCCTAATGGCATACGCCAGATATTGTCCTGCCACTTGCCTTCCGGAGCCATCTCTGCCGAAACAAAGGGCAGCATATAGGGAATACCAAAACTTTTCAGACCGGACAGATGGGTCAATACGGTCAGTACGGCCGCTGTCAGTCCCACAAAACCGCCTATGGATGCTGCAGCAATAAAATAAAATTTAATCATCCGAAATGCAGATGCAAACAGATCATTCGGAATAGTAAAAGCAGACAACGCAGTCAGAGCCACAAGAATAACAACCACCGGACTGACAATATGCGCATCAACCGCCGCCTGACCGATAATCAGACCGCCGACAATCCCCAAAGTACTCCCCATAGGTCCCGGCAGCCTGATGCCTGCCTCCCGCAGCAATTCAAATGCCAGCTCCATCACAACCACCTCCACCGGCAGTGTAAACGGAACACCCTCCCTGGAAGCCGCAAAACTCAGTGCAAAACTCAGCGGCAGTGCCTCCGGATGAAAGCCTGCCAGTGCAATATACATTCCCGGCAAAAGAACTGCAAAAAATGCCGCCGCATAACGCAGTATCCGTACGAAATTCGCTGCATCCCAACGGTCATAGTAGTCATCCGATGCCTGAAAAAAGCATGCAAACACAGTCGGCAGCAAAAGAACCATGGGGGAATTGTCCACAACCAACACAATACGGCCCTCTAAAAGGGCTGAGGCCGCCTTATCCGGCCGTTCTGTGGACTGATACTGAGGGAACGGCGAGTACCATTTTTCTTCCGTCAGGGATTCCAGATAACTGCTGTCAAGGATCGCATCAATTTTGAAACTCTCCAGCTTTCTGATAACCTGCTTAAGCATTTCCGGCCGTACCAGATCCTCCATATACATCAACGCCACATCTGTTTTTGAACGGACACCGATGGTCATCTGCCGGCTCTTCAGCCGTGTATCTCTGATCCGCCGCCGAATCAGCACGGTATTCACCCTGAAAGATTCCGTAAAGCTTTCCTTGGAACCTCTGACAGACACTTCTGTTTCCGCCTCTGATACCCCGCGCCCCGGCAGATTCTTACTGGAAACAATCATGGCCTTTGCCATGCCGTCAATGAGAATCGCCGTATTGCCTTTGAGGACCTCATCAATCAGCATCTCCATCCGATTGGTTTCCTTCACATCTGCTGTCGCCAGATATTTATTAAAAATCACCTGCCCGGCATTTTGATCTGGCAGCTGTATCCGATCAAAAAGGAGACTTTTCAGCACAACACCATCTATAAAATCCCGGTCATACATGGAATCCATATAAACAACATACATTCCCAGCTTTTCATCACCCACCAGAATCCGGCGCATGACGGCATCGGCACAGCCTTCAAAACGGGATTCTATATAACGGATATTTGTTTCCAGCTCTGTTTCAATCTTATTGTGCATTCCAAAGCCTCCTAAAAAATAAAGATACCGCAAGCAGACCATTGTCTGCTGCAATATCTTTATTCTCTGCAAATGCTGCTTTTTTATGCTTCCTGCTCCTGAAGCTTCTTGATTACCGTCAGCTCCTGGATATAAATATGTTCCTGGATCAGGCGAACTGCCTCTTCTTTGTTCTTGTCAATGATGGCATCCACAATCCTCTGATGCTCTTCCACCAGTCTGTCATGGGACTGTGTATCCTTCAGATATTCCAGACGGTAACGATACATCTGTTCCCGGAGATTATTCAAAATCTGGATCAGTCTGGCATTCTTCGTTGATCTGAAAATAATATCATGGAAAGCCACATCCTTCTCTGCGATGGTTGTCAGATCATCCTTACCAAAAGACTCTTCAAAATTCTTACATGCAAGCTTCAGATCATGGATATCATCTTCTGTAATTCTGTCACAGGCAAGCTCGATCGCCAATTTCTCGAGGGAGGTACGGACTTCCAATACATCTCTCAGATCCTTCTCTGTAATCCGTGCAACCTCTGCACCTTTTCTCGGGATCATCACAACAAGGCCTTCCAGCTCCAGCTTACGAATTGCTTCACGGATCGGTGTTCGGCTGACTCCCAGCTTGTTGGCCAGTGCAATCTCCATCAGACGTTCTCCTGGTTCCAGTTCTCCTTTGAGAATCGCTCTTCTCAATGTATTAAATACAACATCTCTTAATGGGAGATATTCATCAATTGTCATTTCAAAGTCCTTCATCCTGCCTACCTCTTTCTTTGATTCTTACGTGTGCTTTTTATTTTCTGATTAAATGGTCTGGTCAGATAAATCTGTCTCGCCAAGCCGCTGGCTTTCATATCTTCAAAGGCTTTCTTCGCCTTGTCTTCATCATCAAAAATACCGAATACAGTCGGTCCGCTACCGCTCATCAAAGCATTCACTGCCCCCGACTGCATCATCTGCTGCTTGATATCTGCAATGACCGGATGTTCCGGAATCGTCACAGTCTCAAGTACATTGCCAAGACGATCCGTGACACCATAAAGATCCTTCGCCTTCAGCGCTGATACAATGCCATCCACATCCGGATGCAGGATCTCTTCATTCAATTTCAGATGCTCATAAACATAACGGGTGGACACACTGATGGATGGTTTCGCAATTAAAATCGGACAATCCGGAAGCGGCGCCACCGGCGTCAGGATCTCACCAATTCCTTCCGACAATGCAGTGCGGCGCATCAGACAATACGGAACATCTGCCCCCAGCTTCACGCCGATCTCCCTGAGCTTCTTCTGGCTCAGCTGCAAATCAAAGAGCTTATTCATGCCGTATAAAACAGCAGCACAATCCGTACTTCCGCCTGCCATTCCCGCAGCCACCGGTATATGCTTCTCAATGCGGATACAGACCCCCTGCTTTATGTCAAACTGCTCCATCATAACCTTCGCCGCTTTGTAGGCAATATTGCACTCATCCGTCGGCAGGAAGGATAAATTGCATGTCAGCCGGATGCCCGGTGTCTCTGTTTTCTCTATATCAATCTGATCATACAGCTTCAGCATCTGCATAACCATTCGAACTTCATGATAGCCATCTTCTCTGCGTCTGACCACATCTAATCCAAGATTGATCTTCGCTCTGGCTTTTAGTCTGATCGTATCCATAATGATTCCCCCTGTATTCCCCTTAGAGGTGGTTTCAACTCCCATCTTATGTATGTCTCTGTGTATCGTGTATACAATATAATTGTAAAATACAATCTGCAATTTTGCAATACTTTTTTTCGGAATCTTTCAAAAACTCATCTGTTTCATGATCAGCAGACGTTCCCCCTCAGAGATCTCTTCCTTTTCAATATGATTCAGCCGCCGGATTTCCTGGGCTGTTGTACGAAACTGTTTCCCCAGGGAAAATAATGTATCACCCTTTTTAACAACATAGCCTGTCATATTCGGCAGAGATTCCATATATCCGTCATTGACCTCACCCTCAGAGATTTCCGTCATCACATGGATCGTCATATATTGGCAGACCAGGGTATCCAGGCGAACCGTCATTTTCACCTCTGCCGTATCACCGCCTGCCATCACGGCACTGATCTGATCCAGATACGGCTGCACTTCA
>NZ_JBBMEK010000293.1:0-3909 GCF_040096555.1 Coprococcus intestinihominis
ACTGAATTTTAAACTGCATGAAGTATACCATAGATTAAAAGCAAATTCAACCTAAATAATTATATGATTATCTGAAAATTTTTGTATGCATAATTTTTCACATAATGCATGCTTTCTCCGTCATCTTTTCGTCAAATATGCATATAATAAATCAATTCCCTATTGAGGTTTACACCCATGGCTTCATCCCCAGTTCCTGTTATGCCGGCTCAGGTATCCGCCGCTTCCTACGGTCGCCTGCAGCTTGCCGTCACAGGTCGCAATGATTATACTCCCATCGAAAATGCCGTGATTCAGGTTACAGATACCGGAAATCCAGACAATGTTATTGAGGAACTGAGAACAGATAATTCCGGTGAAACACCCACCATTGAATTGCCTGCCCCTCCTGTTTCTTACAGTCTGGAGAGCAGCAGTGCCCAACCCTATTCAGAGTATAATTTCACCGTTCAGGCTGAAGGTTATTCCAATCTGACAATCAGCGGTGCGCAGATACTAGCCAACGTTACTGCCCTTCAGAGCGCCCGACTTATGCCGCTGGCCAACATCGAAGCTTCTCCAATCGTTGTACCGCCTCATACCCTATACGGTGATTTCCCGCCTAAAATCGCAGAAGCGGAAATCAAAGATGTCTCTGAATCCGGTGAAGTCGTACTAAGCCGTGTTGTCATTCCCGAAACCATCATCGTCCACGACGGACCGCCTACAGATACCAGAGCTGCCAATTATTATATTCCATTTAAAGAATATATCAAAAACGTCGCTTCCAGTGAAATCTACGCCACCTGGCCGGAATCCTCCATTATCGCCAACTGTCTGGCCATTATCTCCTTCACCCTCAACAGAGTGTTCACTGAATGGTATCGCAATAAGGGTTATGATTTTACTATCACCAACTCCACTGCCTACGACCATTTCTTTGTCTATGGAAGAAATATTTTTGAAAACATATCCGAAACAGTGGATATGATTTTCTCCAACTATCTCTCCCGTCCGGGTGTCCTGCAGCCGATTCTCACCCAGTACTGTGACGGTCGCCGAGTCTCCTGCCCAAACTGGATGAGCCAGTGGGGCTCTAAGGATCTGGGCGAACAGGGTTATTCACCCATTGAGATTCTGCGCTATTACTATGGGGATGATATCTATATTAACTCTGCAGAACAGATCAGCGGCATTCCAAGCTCCTGGCCGGGTTACGATCTCACCATCGGCAGTTCCGGCCAAAAGGTCCAGCAGATGCAGGAGCAATTAAACCGTATCTCCGATAATTATCCGGCTATTCCGAAAATAGCGGCAGACGGCATCTATGGCAATCAGACCGCAGAGGCTGTACGGACATTCCAGAAGATCTTCAATCTTCCTCAGACCGGGGTGACGGATTATGCCACATGGTATAAGATCAGCCAAATCTATGTGGGGGTATCGCGAATCGCCGAATTAAACTAAAAATATTGAGCCGAAAACAAATAGTCTTTGTATCGCAGTGCGATATAGTTGTCAACTTACAACTCTAACTCTCGCTACACAAAAAAACAGACTAAACATCTCTCTTCTGCTTCCTGATGTTTAGTCTGTTGCCCTATCGTTATCTGCCGTTTTTCAGTTTTTTCATATAGTCTATTTTCAGCTGATTGGATTCTTCCTGACGCTTTATCTCATCTTTCAGATACTGTACATATTCTCTGGCCAGTTTGACGCCGCCGCTGACAGCCAAATCCTCATGCTGCTCCATTTCATCCAGCCACTGCTGGAAGGATTTTTCCTGAATATCTCTGTATGTATGGTCCGGTTGTATAAACATTATTACCCCACCTTAAATTCATTTTGTAATATAAGCAATTCCACCTTTTGACAATATCTTTTCTTTTCATTGCGATATTTTTCCAAGGCCAACTTTTTTTGCTTCCTTTTCATCTTTCATGCTGCACCCGCGATAGCCACTGCTCCACCACCCGGTTAAATACCTTCGGATTCTCACTGGCTATAAAATGACTGCCCTCTATAATAGCCAGCTTTGCATTTGGCAGCGCTTTGGCAATCTCCTTTGTGTGAGATTCCTTAATCATATCCTTCGTTCCGGAAATAACAAGGGTCGGAACCGTGATCTTGGACAATTCTTCTGCCTCAATATTCGGATCATTCACCATCAATCCCAACATTTCCACATTTTTCCTCGCCCCAGCTGATTTTGAAGCGAATTTCGAGACTATTCTGTAACCAATCTCAATCGGGATCTGCGTGATAGGCTTTACACCTTTCGGGTTCAGATTGCCTCCGTTTAATATCAGAGCCTTTATCCTTTCAGGATATTTAAGAACGAACTTCATGGCAATATTGGCCCCATCTGAAAAGCCAAGAATCACTGCCTTTGAAATGTCAAGCTCATCCATAAAATCATGCAAATCCTCTGCAAACTGAGCAATGGTAAATGGCGCAGTGCCTCTGGGTGATTGTCCATGCCCTCTTGTATCCACCACAATCACACGATAATTCCTGCTGAAATAGTCCATTTGATGTGCAAAATAAGAACCATCCTCCCCGTTTCCATGCAGAAGAATCATCGGTTCGCCTTCCCCTTTTTCCTGATAATGCAGTTTTATCTCCATCACTTCACCCCTGTCAGCTTTTCAAATTGATACCTCGGTCTGCCAACGCTCTTTTTACCATACTCAATGGCTTCCGTCGGACAATAGCAGATACAGGCCATACAATGGGTACAGTTTTTGCCCCACACCGGCTTTTTCTCCCGAAGTTGAATATTGTTCATCGGACATTTTCTAACACACAATCCGCATCCAGTACAGGCTTCACTTGCTTTAAAGTCATCCGCCTTTACAATCATTTTATAAAAAATCGGGTTCACCGGTCCACTCATCAAACGGTCATACAAATTATTCCTCGGTACAGGAAATTCCTGCTTCTTCTGAATACATTTGATTGCTGCCTGAATATCAGGTTCCGCTTTTGCCGTAATCTGCTGTGCCTCATCCACCTGAGGTGCATTGAACATGGCGATATAATTCTCCGGCATAATAATCTGTGCTGTTCCCATATAGTGAAGCTGTTTTTGTTCTGCCAGGCTGCGATTATACTTTGCTGCATTACCAATTTCACTGCCACAATCCATCACAAACCAGATACGCTTCGCACCTGTCCATTTTGTTTTCGCCATCCATTCCGAAACAATTTTGGGAATACGCCATGCATAAGTCGGTGTCACCATGATGACATCACTGCCGGTATCCACTGTTGTCGTATCGTTATCTTTAATTCTGGCATTTAAATCTATCACTGTTTTCTGCAACGCCTCTGCAATCCGCTGTGCAATATATCGGCTGTTGCCGGTTCCTGAAAAACAAAAAATCATCGTATACCTCCAAGTACAGTTGTTTCTATCAACACTATATCACAAAAAGAAGCAGCTGTATATTTTCATGTATCAATACATCCACGCTGGCCCGAATATCCTTCACATGTTTTGATTGACAAATATTTTAATTTATGATATAATCCCCCAAAATTTTAATGCAGGTGGGGTTCACATGGACAATGAAAAAAATTTAAAAGATGAATTTAAAAAAGCAGACATCGAATCAATTAATCTATGGCATCATAGGGAGATAAGAACAGCCACCATCAATGATCTTGAAGCGGTCGCTGCTGTCGAAGCAGAATGTTTTCCTGCAGCAGAAGCCGCAACCAAAGAAGAATTTGCAGAACGGATCAAATTTTACGGCGATCATTTCTGGCTGATGTTTGATGCAGACAAACTCATTGCCTTTGTAGATGGCTTTGTTACCGACCATCCGGATTTGACCGATGAAATGTATGAAAACGCCTCTATGCACAATGAAAAAGGGGCATGGCAAATGATTTTCGGTGTCAATACCATCCCCTCTTATCGTCAGC
>NZ_JBBMEK010000294.1:0-3908 GCF_040096555.1 Coprococcus intestinihominis
CAGCTGAGACAGGCATGTTGCCATCTTGCCGCTCCCCGGTCCCGGAGCTGTCACAACGATCAGTGAACGCTCTGTCGGAATATAATCATTCTTGCCAAAGCCATCCTCACTGACAATCAGCGGAATATTCGCCGGATAACCCTCGATCATATAATGTCTGTATGCAGCCACACCAAGATCACCCAGTCGCTTAATAAATCCGTCCGCGGACTGCTGTCCCTGATACTGTGTGATCACAACACTTCCTACATAAAGCCCCACACTTCTGAAAAGGTCGATGAGTCTCAATACTTCCTGATCATAGGTAATACCGATATCGCCTCTCTTCTTGTGCTGATCAATAGCAGATGCACTGACTGCAATTACAATCTCTGCCTGGTCTTTTAACTTCAAAAGCATCTGCAGCTTACTATCCGGCTGAAATCCCGGAAGAACTCTGGATGCATGATAATCATCAAAAAGCTTGCCGCCAAATTCCATATAAAGCTTGCCGCCGAACTGAGCCATTCTCTCTCTGATATGTTCTGACTGCATATTCAAATATTTTTCATTATCGAATCCTATCTTTCCCATCTTTTTCTCCCTTTCTTTGACATTCCTATTAATCGTAACACCTTCACCGACTTCATGCAACAAAAATTATGATTTATTTTTTCAGCTGGTTGTTTTCTATTTTTACGGATGGACATATTGATGAAAATACTATAAAATATAACCGATTGACAATGTTAAACAATGCATAAAATACAGGAGGACTTACAATGGGTAAAGAAGCCAAAACCAATGCTATGCGCATCTTGGATAAGAATAAAATTCCTTATGAAATGAACACCTACACCTGTGATGAATTTATCGACGGCTGCCATATTGCTGATCAGCTGGGTCAGCCTTATGAACGCAGTTTCAAGACACTGGTCACTGTCGGCAAAAGCAAGAATTATTTCGTATTTGCTATCCCTGTTGATAAGGAACTGAACTTAAAGGCCGCTGCCAAGGCTGCCGGTGAGAAGAATGTTGAACTGATCCATGTCAAAGATATCAATGCCATCACCGGTTATATCCGGGGCGGCTGTACCCCCATCGGCATGAAGAAGCAGTTTCCGACATTTATCCATGAATCGGCCGCCGATTTTGACACGATTATTATCTCCGGCGGGCGTCTCGGTGTTCAGCTGATTCTCTCACCTCAGGATCTGATCAAAGTTACCCGGGGACAGTTTGCGGATATTATCATGCACTGATTCCGAATGGAGAGTTCATCTGCCTGCTTATAACAACAGGGACATTCTCATGACCTGCCATGAAAATGTCCCTGTATTTTATTCATCTGTTATTCAGGATTCAATGCCATTACGCCGTAGCAAAGACATAGCTGATAAATGCATCCATGGCCTCTTTTTCTGCAAAGCGTGCCAGATAAAGTCTGTCTCCCATCGCTGATGCCAGAACTTCAGGAAGCTCTGTTGTCATCATAATGTCATCCTTATACGCAGCCATCACTTCTTCATAGCTGTGCAGATAATGTTTTTCCTTTCTGCATCCTGCCGAAACACAATAGTATTTATCCGGATACTCTTCCTTTGTCAGCCGATCAAAAGCAACCATGTCCGCCCAATCTTTGTAGACATCCGTACTGCAGGCATAATTAATCATATCCGGTGTGAAACCGCCTGATGGCCTGTAATTCACTTCCAGACCAATAATCTTTCCTTTTTTTCCAAGATAGTCATGATCTTCTGTCAATCTGAAAAATTCAAAATGAACAAAACGGCTCTTTACGCCAAATGATTTCACAGCTGCTCTGCCTGCTGCGCGAACATCATCCGCAATATGTTTTTCAATATAGAACACACTGTCATCGTGATTATTGACACTATCCATGATAGAAATCGGGGTATGATTGCCTGTCTCAAAGATCGGTTCTCCCTTACTGTTCATGATCGCATCATAAGAGTAAATCTCTCCGGGCACAAACTCTTCCATAATAAATTGCACACCATGAAAATCTTCTTCATGGAATGCCCGCAGCTCATCCTCACTCTTCAGTTTATAAGTCGTTGTCGCACCGACACCATTATCCGGCTTCACGATAACCGGATATCCCACCTTCTCAACAAAAGCAAGACTTTCCGTCAAATCCGTCACCAGATGATACCTGGCTGTTGGAATACCTGCCGTTGCATAATAAGGTTTCATTTTAGATTTATACTTCACATGTTCCATGTCAGCCGTCTTCATTCCCGGAATATTAAAATCCGTTCTCAGTCTGGCATCCTGCTCCAACCAGTATTCATTATTGCTTTCAAGACCATCCATTGATCCATGCTTATAACATAGAAAAGCCACCGCCCGATACATCTGATCATAGTCTTCCATGCTGTCCACCTTATAATACTCTGTCAAAGCTGTCTTCAGGGAGTCAGTCAGGTTTTCATACGGTGTATCACCAATCCCGAATACATTCACGCCATTTTCATGCAGCTGGACACAGAAATTCTCATAATTTGTTGGAAAATGTGGCGAAATAAAAATAAAATTGCGCATAATCATACCCTCTTCTTCATAGTCTCTTGTTTGACTATAAAACATCTTCCAATATCTGTCAAGTACCACATTAGCTTGATTCGGATTTAAGGGATTTAAGGGATTTAAGGGATTAAAGTGCAAAATACGTTAAAACATGCTATACTGACAACAATAGACAAAATAGCAATCAACAAAAGGAGGCGCCGAAATGATTGAATTACATGTTACTTATGCCATGAAGCCCGGCATCCGGCCAAAAGCTTTCTACGATGCGTTAAACGCTGCCACTATTCCTTAAACCTGCCGACAAGAAAAAGGCAATATCCGTTATCATTATTTTCTTCCTGTTGACAACGATAACCAGCTCTTTCTACTGGAAATATGGGAAGATAAAGACAGTCTGAAGGCTCATCAGCAGACACCGCATTTTAAGGCGATGCCTGCCATCAAAGATCTGTTTGTTGAAAAGACAGATTGTGTTCGCTATGACACACTCTAATTTTCCTCTATACATCTGAGCCTATACTATCGCCAGATCGACAAAAGCCTAACATACGGACAGACACTGTCAGTCTGCCTGTATGTTAGGCTTTATAATGATCTCTTAATCAACATGCACTTCTGCCTTATATCCAATACCGCGCACCGCCTTCAGATCAAACTCCGGATACTTCCTGAATTTATTCCGCAGCCGGTTGACATGTACATTCAATGTTGACTGTGACGTTTCTGTCGTCAGTCCCCATATCTCATCCATCAACTGGGTTCTGGTAAAAATCTTATCCGGATAAGAAAGCAGTTTGTATAAAAGCCAGAATTCCTTTCTAGGCAAGGTCTGCCTGTCCCCTTTCCTTGTTACGGACAGAGAATCGCAATCCAGGATCACATCCCCTACCTGAAGCTTCTTATCATAATTCTTGCCAGATCTCCGAAGAACCGCACGAATTCTCAGTACAAGTTCTTCTTCATCCACATTCTTCGTCAAATATTCATCTGCACCAGCCATATAGCTTTTCCTGAGGCCATCCCGCTCTTTCTTCTCCGCCAAAAGCATCAATGGCATATCCGAATACGTATCCCGCAGCTGTCCCATCAGTTCATATACATTCAGATCCACCAGGTTATCTCCAAGGATAATAAAGTCAATATACGATGTCTCCAGCACCTTCAAAACATCTTCGCCGCCAGAAGCCTGAAGAACAGAATAGCCTTCCCGCCTCAGCAGTTGGTAAAGTCGTCTTCTGTAAGCTCTGTCGCTATCTGCTATCAATATCTGAAACATTTTGCCTCCTTTACCTGTTCTCGTCACTTTCCGCCAGTGAAAAAAGCCTTGCCGTTAAGTTCTCCAGGATTTCCTTCTCACTTTGAAGCTGATGTGCATC
>NZ_JBBMEK010000295.1:0-3886 GCF_040096555.1 Coprococcus intestinihominis
AGTTTGATCAGGTTTCCGATAATATTTACAGGAATTTTGTAAAGGCGGAGCAGATTCTGGCCTTTAATATGCCGTTGATGCAGTTGGCTGTTTATACATGCATGTTGCTGATTTGCTGGTTGGGTGCCAGAGCGATTGTGGCCTGCGGCGGTGATGAAGCACTTGGACTTTCTACCGGTGAGTTTATGAGTCTTTTCACTTATACGATGCAGATTCTGATGAGTCTGATGATGCTGTCGATGGTATTTGTCATGATCATCATGGCAAGAGCATCTGCTGAGCGTATCTGTGAGGTCCTTTCAGAAGAGAGTACACTTAAGAATCCTGAGCATCCGGTTTATGAAGTGAAAAACGGGGATATTCAGTTTGACAATGTCGTTTTTTCTTATAATAAGAAGGCAGATAAGCCGGTATTAAATCATGTGAATTTAAATATCCGCTCCGGTCAGACGATTGGTGTGATCGGTGGCACGGGATCATCAAAATCAAGTCTTGTTCAGCTGATTCCGCGACTGTACGATGTCACAGAGGGCCGCGTCCTTGTCGGCGATGTCGATGTCCGGGATTATGATATTGAAAGTCTTCGTAATGAAGTAGCGATGGTTCTTCAGAAAAATGTTCTTTTTTCAGGAACGATCAAGGAAAATCTTCGCTGGGGTGACAAAAATGCCACAGATGAGGATATTCAGCGTGTCTGCCGTCTGGCCTGTGCAGATGAATTTGTGCAGACTTTTCCGGATGGCTATGATACGTATATTGAACAGGGTGGTACGAATGTATCCGGTGGTCAGAAACAGCGACTTTGTATAGCAAGAGCACTTTTGAAGAAGCCGAAGATCCTGATTCTTGATGACTCTACAAGTGCGGTGGATACGAAAACGGATGCAGCGATCCGCAAAGCGTTTGCAGAGGAGATTCCGGATACGACAAAGATTATTATTGCACAGCGTGTCGCTTCTGTTGAGGATGCAGATCAGATTATTGTTCTGGATGAGGGCGAGATAAAAGCAATCGGTTGTCATGAAGAATTGATGCAGTCCTCTGATATTTATCGCGAAGTATATGAATCACAGAAGAAAGGAGAAGATGACAATGAATAAGAAACCGTCAAGACCACAGGTGAACCCGAATACGTTAAAGCGGCTTCTGGGCTATCTGAGTGTTTATAAAACGCGTGTCGTTTTAGTTATTATCTGCATTTTACTCAGTGCGATCGCCAATGTCATGTCTTCCCTGTTTATTCAGAGATTGATCGACGATTACATTTCCCCGCTTCTTCTTGAAGCCAATCCTGTATTTGATGCACTGTTTCGTGCAATCGTACAGATGGCATGCATTTATGTGATCGGTATTCTGGCCAGTCTGATCTATAACAGAACAATGGCCATCATTTCCCAGGGTATTTTAAAGAAGATCCGAGATGATATGTTTGCACATATGCAGACACTGCCGATTAAATATTTTGATACGCATACACATGGCGATGTCATGAGTCATTATACCAATGATACAGATGCCCTGCGTCAGATGCTTTCTCAGAGCCTGCCGCAGCTGTTGTCTTCCTGTGTCACAATTGTTGCCGTGTTTGTCTCAATGCTGTATCTGAGTGTATGGATGACATTGTTTATCGTTGTTTTTCTTTTCTTCATATTAAAAATTGTGAAATCCATTGCCGGAAAGAGCAGTGTCTACTTTATTAAACAGCAGCAGAATATCGGTGACGTGAATGGCTATATTGAAGAAATGATTAATGGCCAGAAGGTTGTCAAGGTATTCTGCCATGAAGAAGAAGCCAAGGCCGTTTTTGATAAGAAAAATCAGGAGCTTTGTGACAGTATGACAACGGCCAATACTTATGCCAATATCCTGATGCCGATCATGGGCAATATGGGCAATATTCTTTATGTGTTGCTGGCAATAGTCGGTGGAAGTCTTGCGATTGCCGGTGTGACGAATATCAGTCTGACAGGTGCCGGTGTGATGACACTTGGTACAATTGCGTCCTTCCTGACGATGTCAAAAAGCTTTATCAATCCGATTGCACAGGTTTCCCAGCAGTTGAATGCGGTGATCATGGCCTTGGCCGGTGCAACACGTATTTTTGAATTACTGGATGAAGAACCGGAAGAAGATCATGGTTATGTGACGCTTGTCAATGCGAAGCGTGAAAATGGTGAGCTTGTAGAATGCAAAGAACGAACAGGTCTCTGGGCATGGAAGCATCCACACAGCGACGGTACGCTGACGTATGAGGAATTAAAAGGCGATGTCGTCATGGAACATGTGGATTTTGGTTATGAAGAAAATAAGCTGGTGCTTCATGATATTAACCTCTATGCAGAACCGGGGCAGAAGGTCGCTTTTGTCGGTGCAACAGGTGCCGGTAAGACAACAATCACGAACCTGATCAACCGTTTCTATGATATTGCGGACGGCAAAATCCGCTACGACGGCATCAACATTACAAAGATTAAGAAAGACGATCTGCGCCGTTCCATGGGTGTCGTTCTTCAGGATGTCAACCTCTTTACTGGTACGGTCATGGACAATATCCGATATGGCAAGCTGGATGCCACAGATGAAGAATGTATTGCTGCGGCAAAGCTGGCCAACGCAGACGGATTTATCCGAATGCTGCCGGATGGCTATCAGACAGTTCTTGAGGGTGATGGAAGTGGACTTTCCCAGGGACAGCGTCAGCTGATCTCTATTGCGAGAGCAGCCGTTGCCGATCCTCCGGTTATGATTCTGGATGAGGCAACATCCTCCATCGATACGAGAACAGAAGCCATCGTTCAGAAGGGTATGGATGCCCTGATGCACGGCCGTACAGTTTTCGTTATTGCCCATCGACTGTCAACAGTCAAGAACTCCGATGTTATCATGGTACTTGAGCATGGACGGATTATCGAGCGAGGCAACCATGAAAAACTGATTGCTGAGAAGGGCAAGTATTATCAGTTGTATACGGGAGCGTTTGAATTAGAATAAAAAATTTTCGTACAGATAAAATGTAAAATATTTATTGGTTTTAGAATGGATAGTAGCTTTGTGTGATATTTGGCTGACTATCCGTTCTTTTTATGCTATGATTATGGTGTGTTGATTTTTGGGAGGTTTATATGGATAGAATAACGAAAATTATTCAGGAAACCCACCATCGTTTTCTGAATTTGTTTTGTATGGATGTGCGTCACCGCAATGGAGAGGCTTCGGAGTATTATGTGGCTTCCCGTGCGAAGTCAGCGGATGATTTGAAAGCGGTGACTCACAGAAATGACCCGGATGGTGTGAGTATTTACAGTGTGTATGGTGAACAAAAAGACCAGGTGGTGCTGGTGAAACAGTATCGTTATCCACTGGGAGATTATGTATATGAATTCCCGGCGGGACTTGTGGAGCCCGGGGAGGCGATGACGGATGCGGCCGTGAGAGAATTTCATGAGGAAACAGGACTTCATTTGCAGGTGATTCCGGCGGATGATATGTATACAAAGCCGAGATTTACAACAGTCGGTATGACGGATGAAGCCTGTGGAATGGTCTATGGCTATGCTTCCGGTGTGCCGGATAACCGATTTGAGGAAAGCTCAGAGGACATTCAGGTTGTGCTGGCAGATAAAAAAGAGGTGCGCCGTATTTTAAAAGAAGAGAATGTCGCCATGATGTGTGCGTATATGTTGCTGCATTTCCTGAAGTCAGAGGGTGATCCGCTGGGATTTGTAGAAATGCAAGAAAAAAGATGAATCAATAGGACGGAATAGTTGTTGATAAAAATATTGATAAAAGGGGATACTAGAAATGAGTCAGTTTTATTATTTAAATGATGAGATATTGGGTTCCTGTCATCTGGCGGTGGGTGAGAGGAATACTGTATTATTTGATC
>NZ_JBBMEK010000296.1:0-3884 GCF_040096555.1 Coprococcus intestinihominis
CAGTGAGAATTATGAAGATATATATTGGGACGATGATTATGAGAAAGGTGAAAGCTTTAAGACCTGGCTGAAATCCAAGTATTGTGGACCATACTCCTATGAAGGCGTGGGAGAGCATTACATTCCTGCACAGATTGAAGTAGACAGATTCCGAAAGGACTGGCCTGCTATTCAGAAGAAAACAACAGATCAGAGAACGTGGAATGTCTACATGGAAGGTCAGTGTGAGGAAATGCTGGAACGCCCGATGCTTTGGACTGTACTAAAAACACCGGCTGAACAGGCAGATTGGGATTCATGGAAACAGGAGAAAGAGGCCGCACTGAAACAAGTTGAGAAAAAACGTAAGGACATTATCAAAAAATACAGACAGCTGACAGCCCGTATGGACCAGATCGTTGAAGAGGCAGGAACGCATTTTGACGAAGAAGGAAATCCGACGATCGACATGGTTCCCTATTTCCGGGAGATGGAGGAACTGGACCGTGAATTAGAAATGCTGTGTATTGATTATAATCCTGAACCAATTCCGGCATTATCTGCATTGTGTTATCGATATGACTATGGCGATGGGTGGGAGATTAAAATCACCTGTACCAATGCCTGGTACGACAAAACCGTTTATGCCAGGGATGAAGAAGGCGATATGCTTCATGATAAAAATGGATTCGTTCCTGAGAAAGCTTTGTTTGTAGATGCCTTTGGTCAGCAAATAGACGGAGAGTTTCTGGACAAGTTGAGAGATATTCAGCGTAAGGAAAAACCAATCTGCATTGCCTGGGATGGAATGAGTCTTGTGGATGATGTTGGTGGTGTTGGAGGTTTTTGCGAAT
Source organism: Coprococcus intestinihominis (assembly GCF_040096555.1). Lineage (NCBI taxonomy): Bacteria > Bacillati > Bacillota > Clostridia > Lachnospirales > Lachnospiraceae > Coprococcus > Coprococcus intestinihominis. The sequence goes on from NZ_JBBMEK010000296.1 coordinate 834, forward strand.
TCCTTGAGACGATTAACGGTGATGATCCGGAAGAGAAGAAAAGCTATAAAACGTGGGCAAGGAGTCTGGGATGGACCGGACGCATGCCAAAACCAGAAAACATGCTGTAGCTGTCGGGATTTTTGCACATTGTTTTATGCTACATTTTAGGAGCAGACGGGGAGTCTCTAAAAATTAGCGGGATGGTGATGTGTTGTGATGGAGTTCCAGACGAATTTAAAAAAGCTTCGTACCGAGGAGGGACTGACACAGGATCAGCTGGCCTTGCTGGTGGAAACCAGTACGGACACGATTGGAAGAATTGAGCGAAAGCAGAAGATAGCATCTTATGAGGTGCTGTTTCGTATCGCCAGATATTTCGATAAGCCTGTGGAAGATGTGTTCTGGTATGAGTGAGTGAACAAAAAGAGAAGGCTGATGCTGTCATGGATGTGATTTCCGTTGATGGCATCAGCCTTGATTTTATTTCACGACCTTTCCGAAGGTTCGAAGCTCCATTTCAGGTTTGATCTGGATAGGAGCATATTTTTTGTTGAGAGATATCAGCTGAACATTATCTTTGTTCTTCTGATATTTTTTAATATAAGCGTCACCGTTCAGATAGAAGATTCCGATATCGCCATTTTCCAGCTGATCCTGCTGATGAACCCATACGATCTGTTTATTCACATAGACTGGTTCCATGCTGTCGCCGGAAACGCGTATACCGAAGTCTGCAGTTGCTGGAACATCATCACCGACTTCAAATTCTTCATATTGATCGGAATCAAGGAAGAGGCCGGTGCCGGCAGAAGCAGGTTCTGTAAATACTTTAAGCGTTCTGTTTGTGATGTAAACAGGTTCTTCCCGGACATACATTCCGCTTTTGATCAGCAGATTCATATATTCAATCGCTTTCTTCTTACCTTCTTCATTGAGCTGAGCGAAGAGGTTTTCTTCGATAGCAATGCCGAAAGTATCATTAATATTATCTATTCCAAGAATCTCGCAGAGGGCAAAGAACTGAATTACATTTGGTGAATTCACATTCTTTTCCCATTTACTGATGGATCCGGGTTTTACTTCCAACCCTTTCTTATTCAAAAGATCAGCAAGCTGCAGCTGATTCAGATGTTTTTCTTTTCTCTTGGCAGCAAGTGTCATACCAAAATCTCTATACAAACCAGTCACCTCCCAAGGTATTAAATTCCTATATAGACTATAACGCAATTATTTCGCAAAAGCAAGTAAAATAGATTATAAATCGAAATATTGCACGTTTGCGTCTTCACTTCGAGTATAAATCGCTATATACTACCAGTATAACGAATCGAACAAATATTCGAAAAGAAAGAAGGTGCCGCATGGATCGTGTGATTATCCATTCCGATGCAAATTGCTTTTATGCCAGTGTTGAGATGCTGTATCATCCGGAATTTGCCGGCAAGCCACTGGCTGTTGGCGGAGATCCGGAAGCCAGACACGGTATCGTGCTTACGGCAAATTATATCGCGAAAAAGCATGGTGTAAAAACCGGTATGGCTTTATGGCAGGCCAGGCAGGCATGTCCTGATGTGATCTTTGTGCCTCCTCGAATGGATTTGTATCTGAGGTTCTCTTCAATGCTTCGGGAAATCTACGGCGAGTATACGGATAAGATTGAACCGTATGGCTGTGATGAAGCATGGCTGGATGTTTCCGACAGTATTTCCCTGAAGGGTGATGGCCGTAAGATCGCCGATGAGATCAGTGCCAGAGTCAAAAAGGAACTTGGCATTACGGTCAGCGAGGGCATTTCCTGGAATAAGATTTATGCAAAGCTTGGCAGTGACTACAAGAAGCCGGATGCGATTACCGAATTCAATCGGGAGAATTATAAGAGTCTGATCTGGAAGCTGCCTGCATCGGATCTTCTCTATGTCGGAAGATCTACCAACAGAACTTTGTCGAAGTATGGTATTCATACCATCGGTGATCTGGCTTGTACGGATCCGGATTTTCTCCTTAAAACACTTGGCAAGATGGGGCTTGTGATCCATTCCTTTGCAAATGGATGGGATGAGTCACCGGTAGAAGTGAATCATGACATGCCACAGTTTGCTGTCTGACTGAGAGGAGGAGAAAGATGTTTTGTTTAAAGCTCATTGGGAAAATATTATTGATTCCGGTCTGGTTTATTCTCATAATCGTGGGAATACTCGTTAAGCTGGTTGTGAATATGGTTTCAATTGCTAAATCATTTGTGGTGCTTGGACTGGTAGCTTTGGCAATAGGAACGATTATCTGTTACCAGGATTGGGTGCAGGTTGTATTTTTGTTCTGCCTGATCGTTTCAGCATTTCTGGTTTTGTATGTAAGTGTATTTATAGATGCTGCGATTGATCTGGCCCGGGAAAAATTAGTGAGAATATTGTTAGCATAGAGGAGGAGAAGAACCATGAGTAAAGAAAATGATTATATCCAATTACCACCGCTTCGTAGAGATACGGATTTGAAAGTGGTTATTGCATTGTGGGAATATGTAAAGATGCCAGAAGAATCCAGGCAAAAGGTCTTAGCATTTTTAAATGAATCAGAAAAGAATAATCCAGGTGGGGAGCTTCCCCCGCTTGATTATCTGCAATCACTTCCTGTTGAAGATATCAATGATTTTGATAAAGTTATGGGAAAGATTATTAATGACATTATTGTAGAAGCATGTGATCTGGCTTGTTGGGTATATGTCTGTAAGTTTATAGAAGGATTGTCATTGGAACAGATTGTGGATCAGAATAGAAGCGCAGAACAGTTTATAGCTGCTCTATTCTCTATGTTTGATAAATACATAGATATTCCTGATAACGATAGTAATAATATCAGACCATCATGAGTAAATTGATGCAGAACTGGGAATAAATATGCTATACTAATGTAGTTCCTTATTTTTTTACCTGTATACTTCGTTATACCTAAGTATTTTACATTGGAATATACAATCTGATAAGTTTCCTTAATCATAAGTACAATAAGGGTATCATATCGGAAATGAGGTGTAGAATACTTGCAAGCTGAGAACTATATTATTGCCAGGAT
>NZ_JBBMEK010000297.1:0-3832 GCF_040096555.1 Coprococcus intestinihominis
GACGGCGATAAGCGGTATACTCTCCATTCTTCTTGTTGCTGATCCATGTCTTGAAATTGGCAATAATGTCAAATAACAATTGAAATGCGGCAACGATCAGATTGCAGACATCCTTCCAGTAAACAATGCAGACGGCAACCAGTGTGCCAAGATGCAGCATTGTATCAAATAAAAGGCCTGTTTCTGTATTCACATTGAAAATAATCTTGAACAGAGCCAAATGTCCGGAACTGCTGACCGGAAGAAATTCGGTCGCACCCTGAATGATACCCATTAAAATTGACTGCAGTAAACTCATATAAAAATTCCTCCAAATTATTCATAGCGAAGTATCATTAAAAAGAGGCTGCTGCCCGTTGTCTGCAACAACCTCTTACACGCTATTTGCATTTTACTACATATTGAAAGCTTTAACAAGAGCGAATTTGAAATTCGTCAATCATTTCGTTTAATTTGGCCAGGGCATTGCTGATTCCGCCAATGGCATCAATAAGGCCGCAGTCAACGGTTTCCTGACCGTCAAGAACGGTTCCGACATCTTTGGCCAGCTTGCTTGTATCAAGCATCAGCTTTTTCAGATGGCTTTTGGCGATACGGGAATTGGTGACAATAAAATTCAAAATGCGTTCCTGTATACGCTCGAAATATTCATATGTCTGTATCACACCAATAACCATGCCATTCATTCTGACAGGATGAATGATCATGGTTCCACTGGGTACGATGAAAGAATAGTCCGCTGAGACAGCCAGCGGAACCCCGATTGAGTGACTGCCGCCAAGTACAAGAGATACTGTCGGTTTGCTTATGGAGGCTATCATCTCGGCAATGGCAAGGCCGGCTTCCACATCTCCACCCATGGTGTTCAAAAGAACAAGGATGCCGTCGATGTCGCAGCTGTCTTCTGCCATGGCCAATTGTGGGAGAACGTGTTCGTACTTGGTGGTTTTGACATTTCCCGGAGATTGCTCATGACCTTCTACTTCACCAATAATGGATAACAGAAAGATGCGATGTTTGCCTGCATTGGCCTTTAAAACAACCTGCCCGTATTCACGGATCTGTTCATCCAGGGTAGGTTTGTCAGATTCATTGGATTCATTTTCCTGCATGATCGGATACTCCTTTTTTAGACAGTGTGTCCGATCACGGATATTTTATTCATTGATCTGTATTCTTGACGTATCGGCTGTTTCGCCGGATGCAGTGGTATCTTCTGTGTCTGATTCTGTTTCAGATGGCAGTGCTGAACCTGATGTAGCCGAGGAATTCTTTTGAATATAATCCGTTACAACAGAAGCAATGGTCCGATATGTACCGACGCGTCCGGTAGCTTCTGAACGATAACCCAGGGTGTCCGCCAGTATATTCGTGGTGGCAACAATATATGTTCGTGCATCGTCCAGCTTGTGACCATCGATCATAATATCGGATAAACGGCTTCCGATGGCAGTTGAGGCATTAAAGGTATATGAAATACCTGAAACCTGAAGAAAACCGTCTGCATTTGGATAATTATTAAAGCTGTTCTCTAGGGCGGTCCTCAGATCGCCGCCGGTCATTTTACAGGTGACAAGATATAACTGGTCGTCAAACAGGTTCTGGACCTGTCCTTTTGAAACAATACCATTGGCCAGTGTACCGGAAATCGATTGATCCGGCATGAGTGCAACAACTGCGCCGTCCGATGCAGCTGCATCCAGCATAGCGTCTGCGGTCAGGTTGCCGATGCCTGTTTCAGCTAAATGATAGGTCCGGACGTCGCTGTCAGCGGAGCCATCTTCTAATGTGTCGGCTGTTTCATCTGATGTGTCTGATTCTGTTTCAGCTGTGTCGGCAGCTGTATCGGTCGACAGAGTGATAGAACCTGCAGGTTCAGAGGCATTGGTATCAGCTGAACGGACAACACTTGCCACCGCATCAGCTACAGACTGTTCTGCCGATAAGCTGCTGTAATCAGAAGATGTATAGAACTGACTGTCAACAGAAACATCTGACCGGGTAATATCAAGGCTGGCGACACCGATTACATTGCCTTTTGTGCCGGCAGAAGTAATGACTGTACCGTTGTCTGTTGTATTGGCAAAAGCTTCTGAAGCGCCGCTTTCAATGACAATGCTGACACCGTCTATTGCGGCAAGTGCATTTGTGATATCTTCGCTGCCTGTGTAGGTAAGAACGATCACTGCATCTGTCTTCCCGGACATCTGACCAAGGACATTCTTCACGGTTTCTACAGGGTCTGCCACTGTCAAACTGCTCTTTTGTGCCTGAGTCTGACTGAGACCGGTGGTTACACCGATCACACCGATACGAACACTGTTGATATTCAAAATCTTGTAGTTTTCAAAAACCGTACTGCCGTCGGCCTTGGTGATATTGGCGGCAAGAAATGGAAAACTGGCTTTGGATCGGAGAGATGAAAGGGTATCTGCACCATAAACAAAATCCATTGGACCGGGTACCATTGCATCATATTGCATTGTATTCATCAAAGAAAGAATGGACTGGCCATTGTCCATTTCAGCGATAACACTGTCTCCAAGACAGTTGCCTGCATCAAGAAGCAGGACATGATCACCTTCGGAGGACAGCTTATGGCTGAGGGCAGCAACTTTTTCGTAACCGGCGTATTGCCCGTCTGAATAGGTGATCTGCCCCTGCATATCGCTTGTGTAAATAATCCTGAGGGTGGCATTTCTGTCCGGACGCAGGATCGTATGCGCAATCAAAGCAACAAGTATGATCACAATAAGGACTATAATTATGTAGAAATGGCGTCTACTCAGGTGTTCAGTCTGTACAGTGTCCTGCTGGCTGTGTATGTTGTTTTTTTTCATGAAAAAGGCTCCTTATTCTCCGACAATGGTAATCTGGCACATTTTCATGGCTTCAAGTGCATTCTTGTGGCTCTGAGGAGTCACGCCTGCACAGCAGGAAGCATCAACAATAATCTCTGTATCAGGAAGTGCAGTCTTAAGAAGAATAGCGTTGGAAATAACGCAGATATCAGTACAGAGACCAACAAGTTCAATCTGATCGATAGGTGCCATACGTGCAATTCCGCTGACACATCCGGCAAGACTGGTTGATCCGAAGGTTGGTTTGTCAAAAATCAGGCAGTGATTCTTGAGTGCATATTCATTCAGTTCAGGCTGCAGCTCCCAGCCTTCCGTGCCTCTGATACAATGTTCAACAGGCAGATTCTGACCTTCCTGAGTTTCAAGATAATTCTCTTCGTGCGTATCGCGTGTGAACATCACAGGTCCTTTGAATTCTGCGACCTTCTCTATGACTTTTGGAACAATCGCCTGTGCTTCTTTTGTTCCAAGGGAACCATCAATAAAATCTTTCTGCATATCAATAACAACAAGGTATTTACTCATATTAAAATCTTCCTTTCCATTTCTCTGCTTACTTATAATAGCGAAGTACATGCTCCGGATAAGTCGTATCGCCATAGGTCTCCCAGCCAAGCTGCTCTTTCATCATGTCAGAGAAAGCCTGGGCATTGGCTTCCGTATAGCCGCCGTCACGTTTGATGGCCCATTCAATATAGTTATGTCCGAAGTTGTAGCCCTGCAGCGCCAACCGGAGTCTGCGTATATCTCCGGAACCTTTACATCCGGCCAGTTCAAGGCAGTCTGCAAAATAGTGAATACCGGTTTTGATAGAATATTCAGGATCCTGGATACTGCCGGGCGTCTGATCATATTCTGTATTGTAGTAGCATTCGGAACACTGCATAACATCTGCGCCAAGGCCGCTGCTCTCCTGCTGCATCAATGCTTCGATGACAGGGACATAGGATTCAATGCCGTATTCTTTGGCA
>NZ_JBBMEK010000298.1:0-3824 GCF_040096555.1 Coprococcus intestinihominis
CGCCAAGGCCGCTGCTCTCCTGCTGCATCAATGCTTCGATGACAGGGACATAGGATTCAATGCCGTATTCTTTGGCATATTGTTGAATCAGGGGCTCATAATTCAGAACAGCATCGTCTACGCTGGCAGTGCCGGGAGTGTCAAAATTACGAAACCACGTAAAATTGCCAAAGCCTCTTGACCAGCCGTAACCACCGATAAGCGCCAAAATGGTGCAGCCAACAATGATAATAATATCTCTGCGGCGGTTCGCCATTATCTTTTGTCTATTCATATTTTTACTCCTGTATTTTTTTACATTCTACCACATCAGAATCTATTTGTCATCCGCAAAAAAAGCTGAAACTACTTGACACTGTGAATGTCCAATGCTATAACAATAAAAGACAGTTCGATTGCACCATCCTGTCTATAAACAAAACCAGGGCTATGAAACCGGAACATCAGGGACATAGCATTGCTGTGTCCCTTTTATTATTGTAATTGTATAGGAAACACATTGGGTAATCCGTATATAAGTGATCAATAAATCAGGAAGGTACTATAATCATGTATTATTTGAAGACTGAACATAGTTTTGATTCTGCACATTTTCTGGCAGGTTATGAGGGTAAATGCCGCAATATTCACGGCCATGAGTGGCGTGTTGTGATTGAGATCTGCCGCCCGGATCTGGATGAAGAAGGCCAGACAAGGGATATGATGTTTGATTTCGGTCAGTTAAAAAAGGATGTCAAGCGTGAAGTGGATGCCATGGACCACGCGTTGATCATTGAAAAAGGCAGTCTGATGCCTGCGACTATGGCAGCACTGCAGGCGGAGAATTTCAGGATTATTGAGATTCCATACCGACCGACAGCAGAAAGACTGGCTTATTATTTTTATGAGAGACTGACGGCATGCGGTTATCATGTTCATCGCTCGACAGTGTATGAGACCCCGAATAACTGCGCGTCATTTGAGGAATAAGAGATGGAAAGGACATATGAGGTAGTAGAACATTTTGTCAGCATTAACGGTGAGGGCCCGTTGGCAGGCCAGCTTGCAGTATTTGTCCGTTTCAAGGGCTGCAATTTATCGTGTCTGTATTGTGACACAAAGTGGGCCAATGAGCCGGATGTGCCGGCCAGAGTGATGACGGCAGAAGAAATTCATCAGGCAATCATGGAAACCGGAGTCCGCAATGTGACACTGACCGGCGGTGAACCTTTGGACCGGCCGTATATTTCAGAATTATTGGAGAAACTGGCTGCGAATCATTTGCTGCATGTGGAGATAGAAACAAACGGCAGTGTCAGTCTGGCTCCTTTTGTGAATATCCCCAACAGGCCGTCTTTTACAATGGATTATAAGTTGTCCTGCAGCGGCATGGAGACCGCTATGGATACAGATAATTTTTCACTGCTTACGGAAAAAGATACGGTCAAATTTGTCACGGGCTCTTTGGCAGACTGTGAACGGGCCGTGGAAATAATGAAACAATTCCGGCTGATTGGACGCTGTCATCTTTATTTCAGTCCGGTTTTTGGCAGTATTGATCCGGCAGATATTGTAGAATTTATGAAAGAGCAACAATTAAATGGCGTCAATCTCCAGATTCAGATGCATAAAGTCATCTGGGATCCCGACAGGCGCGGTGTGTAGGAGGTTATGAAAGAATGGCTATAGATACAGAGGCAATTAAGGAACATGTGCGTGGTATTCTCGTAGCTTTGGGAGATGATCCTGAGCGTGAGGGACTGAAAGAGACCCCGGAACGTGTTGCAAAAATGTATGAAGAAGTATTCGAGGGTATGAATTATACCAATCATGAAATTGCGCAGATGTTTGACAAAACATTTGATCAGGATCTGGAATTATCCGGCAAAAGTGACGACATGGTCTATGTCAGAGATATTGAAATTTTCAGCTATTGTGAACATCATATGGCACTCATGTATGATATGAAAGTTTCTGTGGCCTATATACCGAACGGCAAGGTTATTGGTTTAAGCAAGATCGCCAGAATTGCCGATATGGCTGCCAAGCGTCTGCAGCTGCAGGAACGGATCGGTTCTGATATTGCAGAAATCATGGCGGAAGTTACAGGTTCAGATTCGATTGCTGTCAAGATTGAAGGCTGTCATAGCTGCATGACTGCCCGCGGCATCAAGAAAACGGCTGCTAAAACATTGACAACAACATTTACGGGACGTTTTAAAACCGATGCATCACTGCAAATGCGTGTGATGATGCAGTAATAAGGAGGACTTTATCATGAAAGCACTTGTGTTATCCAGCGGCGGCGTTGACAGTACAACCTGTCTCGGACTTGCTGTAGATAAATATGGCAGTGACAATGTGATCGCTCTTGCCATTACTTACGGACAGCGACATACAAAAGAAATAGAAGCTGCAAAAGCTGTAGCTGCATATTATCATGTAGAAATGCTGCATCTTGATCTCACACCGATTTTCCAGTACAGCGACTGCTCTCTCCTGAGCCATTCAGATCAGGCAATTCCGGAGGAATCCTACGCAGAACAGCTGCAGCACAGCGACGGCAAGCCGGTTTCGACCTATGTGCCTTTCCGTAACGGTCTGTTTCTCTCTTCTGCTGCAAGTATTGCCCTTTCAAAGGGCTGTGATGTGATTTACTATGGCGCACACAGTGACGATGCGGCTGGCAATGCTTATCCGGATTGCAGCGAAGTATTCAAAAATGCCATGAACCAGGCAATTTATGAAGGCAGCGGACATCAGCTGAAAGTGGAAGCACCTTTTGTGAATCTGACAAAGGCAGATGTTGTCAAAAAAGGTCTGGAACTGAACGTACCTTATGAATTGACGTGGAGTTGTTATGAAGGCGGCGAGAAGCCATGTGGAAAATGTGGCACATGTATTGACCGAGCTAAAGCATTTGCTGCCAATGGTGTTGCTGACCCTGCGCTATAAGTGCCGGGCGGAATTTGAAAAAAGGAGAAGAATTATGTCAGGACGTACCAAAGAAGAAACAGCTGGTATTACCCATCTTGGAAGTCAGGGAACGAAATATGATTTTAACTACTGCCCTGAAGTTTTGGAAACATTCATTAATAAACATCCGGATCATGATTATTTTGTAAAATTTAATTGTCCGGAGTTTACAAGCCTTTGCCCGATGACCGGGCAGCCGGATTTTGGCAATGTTATTATTTCTTATGTTCCATCTGAAAGAATGGTTGAAAGTAAGTCTTTAAAACTGTATCTTTTCAGCTTTAGAAATCATGGAGATTTTCATGAGGACTGTATGAATATTATTATGGAAGATCTGATTAAATTGATGGATCCGAAATATATTGAGGTATGGGGAAAATTCCTGCCAAGAGGCGGTATTTCCATCGATCCTTACTGCAACTATGGCAAACCGGGCACAAAATGGGAAGAAATCGCAGCCATGCGTCTGGCCAACCATGATATGTATCCGGAACGGGTAGATAATCGATAGATAAATAATTTAAAAGATTTGCATTGCTGATTCAGGTGCGGCTTATTTTCCTGCATTTTCGAAAAAAAGCGGTTTCCATAGGGAAACCGCTTATGAGCAGATAAGGGGAGTCGAACCCCCCTCTCCAGCTTGGGAAGCTAGCATTCTACCGATGAAACATATCTGCATGCAATTATTGTAACCGATTATAAAAAAAATTTCAAGCTAATTTAGAAAATAACAGTGATATTTTTCTTTACCGTTTCTTAGGGTGTAATTCTGCAATTTGCTTGCATCGCATAGCCATTAGCTGATACAATGTAGGTGTTACATATTTCGGGCGGCCGCATACCAAGCTCTTCTAATTCTTATAGGCCGC
>NZ_JBBMEK010000299.1:0-3780 GCF_040096555.1 Coprococcus intestinihominis
ATTCTTGCTCATGATATATATTCCTCCTAAATTTGTCTTTTGACAATCTCACATATATAATTTATCACTTTTTTGGCAGATTGCAATGCATTCCGCAATAATTAAAAAATTAACAAACATGCAAACTATTTCTCAGGCTTACTATGAACACTTCAAACAAAATTTATTCGTTCTCCTGTATATTTTGCACAATATTTTCAAAAGCCATACTGTGAGAAGCCTTTACAAGAACAGTATCACCCGGCTGAAGAAGATCCTGAAGAACCGCTTCAAGAGCTTCTCTTATCTCGAAATGTCTGGCTTCTCCGCCTTTTTCAGCAGCCCCCTCATACATCTCAGAGGAAAGTCCACCCACACAGAGAATCAGATCAATGCCCTTCTCGGCCGCATACTGCCCGACTTCACGATGCATGGCCCTCTCATTCTCTCCAAGCTCAAACATATCACCGAGAATAGCCACCTTGCGTCCCGGTGCCGTCGCAAGCAGATCGATCGCTGCTTTCATGGATACCGGATTTGCATTATAGCAGTCATCAATGACAACTTTATCTCCGGCCTCAATCAGATGGCTGCGCCCTGCAACAGCCTCAACATGGCTGATGCCCGCCGTGATTTCTTCCTTCGTCATATCAAACTGAACTCCCACTGCCGCTGCTGCCATAGCATTGTAGATCATATGCTCACCCGGCAGAGGGATATTGGCATGCACCAGCACATCCCCCATATGAATATCCGCACGGCTTCCCAGCAATCCACGATTTTCAATATGATCTGCCCAGATGGCATTATCTTTGTTCATACCAAAAGTTATCGGTGCTTTGCCGTAAACGTCATGAATTGTTGCCAGCTTATCATCATCCCCATTGACAATCACTGTTCCTTCCGGATTCATGAAGTCAAAAATCTCGGATTTTGCCCGAAGAATGCCATCTCTGTCAATAAGATTTTCCAGATGACACTGCCCGATATTCGTCATCACACAGATATCCGGTCTGGCCACTTCACTGAGACGATGCATTTCACCAAATGTATTGATTCCCATCTCAAGAACCGCAATCTGGTCATCATCCTGAATCCCGAAAATCGTCAGCGGCAGACCGACTTCATTATTATAGTTGCCGGCTGTTTTATGTACTTTATACTTCTCAGCAAGAACGGCTGCAATGAATTCTTTTGTACTGGTCTTACCCACACTGCCGGTGATACCCACCACCCGGATATTCAGCTGCTGACGATAAAAAGCAGCAGCCTGCTTCAGAGCCATAAAACTGTCTTCCACAAGGATACACGGTCCCAGGTCCTCTTCCGGCAATACTTCACAGATAACTGCCAGCGCACCCTTTGCAAATACGTCGGGAATAAAACGATGGCCATCCACGCGTTCACCTTTTGTTGCCACAAAAATATAGCCCGGTTCAATCTGCCTTGAATCGATAACAACACCTTTTGCCGTTTCCTGTGCCAGATCTTCGCGCATATAATAAATCTGGCCGCCGCATGCAGCTGCAATATTCTCTAAAGTCATATTTTTCATCAATTTATACCGTTTCCTTCCTGTTATTCATCTCTCATGGAAATATCAATCAATAACTGGCAAAGATCCGCATATTCAATGCCCAGCACTTTTGCCTCCTGAGGCAGAAGTGACGTTGGTGTCATACCCGGCAGTGTATTGGCTTCCAGACAGTAAAAATCTCCCTTTTCATCCATCATAAAATCCATACGTGCGTAATTCTTCAGACGCAGTACCTTGAAAGCCTGCTCTGCTGCCGCCTGCATGGCCAGTGTCTTCTCTTCACTGAGTTCTGCCGGACATGTTTCAATCGTCGATCCCGCCTGATACTTATTCTTATAATCATAGAAGCCATGGATCGGTGCAATCTCAATGATCGGATACGCTTTACCATCTACAACACCTACAGAAAATTCACGACCCCTGATATACTGTTCAATAACGACTTCATCATCGTATTTAAACGCTTCTTCAAGTGCTGCCGCATATTCTTCATCATTATTCGCCATAACAACACCGACACTGGAACCGCCGCAGCAAGCCTTCACAACACAAGGATAAGGCACCTTTACATCCGGTGTTTCCCCTTTCTTCAATCGAATGCCAACAGGTGTCGGCACACCGCCTGCTGCAAACAAATCTTTAGAAATAGCTTTATTCATGCAGATTGCTGAACTTACATAATCCGTGCCAGTATAACGGATACCATTCAGATCAAAACATGCCTGAATCTTTCCGTTCTCGCCATTCTCACCATGCAGTGCCATAAAGACAACATCCGCCTGCTGACAGATGTCAATGACATGCGGGCCGAAGAAATTCTTCTTCCAATCCGGACGAAGTGCCTTCACTGCATCAATATCCGGATTCTGATCCTTAATAGCGCCTACAGAAGCTGTCCAGTCTACATCCTTTTCAAACACATTCTTCCAGTCCTCATTCGCATAACCCAGAAATACATCCAAAAGCATGACCTGATGACCTTTGCTCTTTAATGCTTTATAAATACCCATTCCCGATACAAGAGAAACATCTCGTTCCGTACTGATTCCACCTGCTAAAACTACGATTTTCATTTTAAATTCCTTTCTGAATCTACCGGCATGAGCAAATTTCTTCAATATTTCAGAAAAATGAGAAATTTGCATCTGTCTGGTGCATCACAACAATATTATTATTAAAATCCATTTATTTTTTTTTGCATTTAATAACTAAGTTAGCCTCTTGCACATTATACATCGCCAGCCTTGCCTTGTAAAGCGGCCCTTTGACTGAATTTTCTGCCATGAGCAATTTTTATACTTGCTTTTTCTCAGTTTACACAAATTTCCAAATATGTTACCATAGTATTTGGCGACTAAGATTTAAGAGAATCACTGATAATGTTTAAAATATATCCCTTTCTGTTCTCTAAACTTACGACAGACTACAATATCTGCCATCCTGCTGGCAGATTCGAAATCTAGGAGGATTTATGACCAAAACAATTGATTTACTCCATGGCAAAATCATGCGCTCACTCTGCATTTTAGCAGTGCCCATTGTCATGACTTATTTTATACAGATGGCCTACAATTTCATCGACATGATCTGGATTGGCCGTCTTGGCAGCGGCGCAGTGGCCGGTGTCGGCGTAGCCGGTATGTTTACCTGGTTTTCCAATGGACTGGTCATGATGGCCAAGATGGGCGGTCAGGTGAAGATTGGTCACTGCCTCGGCGCCGGTGACGACGATGATGCACGCCGCTATCTCGGTGCTGCCCTACAGCTTGGCATCGTATTTGCCCTGTTTTTCGGCATTGGTATAAATATTCTGGCGCACTCACTGATCGGCTTTTTTCATCTGAGCAGTCCGGCAGTCATCCATGATGCTGTATTGTATCTCCGCATTACCTGCGGCCTGGTTATATTTACCTTTATGAACCAGATTTTCACGTCATCTTTCAATGTCTATGGGGACAGCCGGACACCGTTTATCATGAATACATGCGGTCTTGTCAGCAATGTCATCGCGGACCCGCTGCTGATCTTCGGCATTGGCCCTTTCCCGGCTCTGGGCGTGGCCGGTGCCGCTGTTGCTACTGTTTTTGCCCAGATGTTTGTCTTTATCCTGTTTATCTTTGCCATCAGGAAACGACACCCTCTTTACCGTGGGCTGAAACTGACGGAACCAAGGCCATTTCAGTATTATACACAGATTATACGCATCGGCCTTCCGCTTTCTCTGCAGGATATGCTATTTTCATGCTGTTCCATGCTGATTGCCC
>NZ_JBBMEK010000300.1:0-3764 GCF_040096555.1 Coprococcus intestinihominis
TATTTCTCTGGTTCACAATTTTGTTGTAATTGGAAATATTATGTAGATAAACTTTATCCAGCTGACATAATTCGAGATCGAGAAAACGTCGTCTCTCCCCCGGTCCATTTTTAATCATGGCCAGGTCTTCCGGTGAAAAACAGATCATATGCACAAGACCAAACAATTCCCCGGATTTTCTGATGGGAATACCATCAATAGCAATCCCTTTTGATTTATTCTTCTTCAGATGCACGTCGATTTTGTGTCGTACATGCTCCTTTGAAAGCAGCATCCGAATATGGGCTTCTTCTTCACCAAACCGAATGATTTCACGATCACGGCTGCCTCTATGGGATTTTGTTGTCGCACACATATAAAGTGCTTCCAGCACATTCGTCTTCCCCTGAGCATTATCTCCGAAAAAGATATTAATGCCCGGACTTAAATTAACTGAAAGATGCGCATAATTTCTGTAATTCTCCAATGCCAGCGATTCTACATACATACTCTATACAACTTCTATCTTTTCATTTTCAAATTCAACAATATCACCCGACACGATTTTTTTGCCGCGCATATAACAAACTTTACCGTTGACTTTCACAAGTCCTTCCTGAACAACAATCTTGGCATCTACGCCGGATCCTACCAGACCAGTTGCTTTCAAAAGCTGTCCAAGTTTAATATGTTCATCCTTTAATCCAAATGTCTGCATCATTCTACTCCTTATTTATTCCTGTATATTTTGAGTCAAGCAACTGACAAAATGCAACACATTTTATGTCAGCTTTATGAAATGATGCTTGACTCTGAACAATTACATGTTGAAACTGATTGGCAAAACAAGGTAGATATAAGACTGTTCATCGTTTTTGATGATAAAAGGTGCCTTTGGATTGACCAGATACATGGTAATCTCCTCATCATCAATAACACGCAGTGCATCCAGGATAAACTTCGGATTAAATCCGATCATGATATCCCGTCCTTCTTTGCTGATATCAATATCTTCATTCATGGAACCCATGGCTGACTGGATCTTCATCTCCATGGAACCATCTGTCACGTTGATAATAATTGGCTTTCTTTCACTTTCACGAATCAGAAGAGACGCACGTTCAATACACCCCTGCAGCTCTTTCTTGTTAATGGTTATTTTGGTATTGTAATCACTTGAAATCATCTTGTCAATCTGGAAATATTCTCCTTCCAGCAGACGTGATACAACCACTGTCTGATCAAATTCAAACAATACATGTCTGTCTGTAAAATAAATACGAACATCATCATCCATATCACCGGACAAAATCTTACTGATCTCATTCAGGGTTTTTCCAGGAATAACTGCTTTGATCGGATCATATGATTCTTTAAGTGAAATTTTACGGATAGAAATTCTCTGACCGTCCAGTGAAACAAGACGCAGCTGATCCTGATCAATCTGTAAAAGTTCACCGGACATCATTCGGTTGCTTTCATTATCAGAAATTGAAAAAATCGTCTGACGAATAATTTCTTTTAATGAGAACTGGGAAAGCGTAATAAAATGGGTCTTTTCTATTTCAGGCAATGCGACAAAATCTTCACCATCTTTTCCGGCGATATTAAATTTTGCTTTTTCACATTTGATCAATGCCTTATTGTTGTCATCTGTTTCAATTGTAACTTCACTATCCGGGAGTTTTCTCACAATCTCAGAAAACAGTTTAGCCTCCAAAGCAATACATCCTTTATCAAGGACATCACCGTCAACTGTTGTTTCAATACCGAGATCCATATCATTGGCTGTCAATTTAATGACCCCTGATGTTGTATCAATCAGTATACATTCAAGAATAGGCATTGTTGTTCTTGCAGGTACTGCTTTTAAGACAGTGTTGACACCGGTAAGCAATGCTGATTTATTACAAATGATTTTCATATGTTGATACGTCCTTTCGTATGTTCTATATAAAGGTGATGTTATCCACAAAAGTTAACAGTCATAAAAAAGAGAGGTGTGCATATACATAAATATATATATGATAATGTTGTAGTAGTTGTAGGGGGCGTTTATATTGTGGATAAGCTCTACAACCGTGATAAATGCTGACTTCTGGTGGTGAAATGACTGTGAATAACTGTTGAAAAAAAATAGGATAACATGGCATTTTTCCACAATTTTTAAAATCGCGTCCCGCTTCGCGGGAAAGGTAAAAAATGAATATCCACCGCTTGTCCACTGCACTATCCACAGGTTATTCAGAACGCAAATAAACCATCAACAAATTGTGGATAACTCCTGTGGAAATTCGGTGGAAAACTCGTTTTATCCAGAGTTTATGCTACTTTGGAGGGTTTAACTTCTTGGTGATAATATCAATTGTACTGCGTAACTGCTCGTCCTTCTCCAAGTCAGTCTTAATCTTCTTGATGCCATGAAGAACCGTTGTATGATCTTTATTGCCCAACGCAGCACCGATCGCTGCTAATGAAAGCCCAGTGTATTTCTCACAGAGATACATACAGATCTGTCGTGGATAAGAGATATCGCGGCTTCGGTTTTTACCAAGAATATCATCTTTTGTTACCTTATAATTATAGTGCTCTGTTACTGTCTCAATGATGACTTCCGGAGTGATCGGTCTTGCTTCATCCGGTGCAATAATATCCTTTAATGCTTCACGGGCCAGATCGGTATCAATTCTGTCTGCGTGTTTCAGACGTGAAAAGTTGTAAATCTGGCGCAGTGCGCCTTCAAGCTCTCGGATATTGGAGCTGATATGATCAGCAACATAATGAAGCGCATCTACTTCTATATTAATATGTTCAAGTTCAGCTCTTTTTACCAGGATAGCAACACGGGTTTCATAATCCGGTGGCTGTACATCAACGGTTAATCCGACTTTGAATCGGGAGATCAGACGATCTTCGACACCGACAATATCTTTTGGCGGTTTATCGGATGAAATAACGATCTGTTTTTTATTTTCATACAGTGTGTTAAATGTATGGAAAAATTCTTCCATTGTACTGTCTTTGCCGGCAATGAACTGAATATCATCGATCAGGAGCATATCAATATTCCTGTACTTATCTTTAAATGCCTCCTGGGTTTTGTTCTTGATGGCTGAAATTAATTCATTGGAGAATGTTTCTGTCGTTGTGTATATAATTTTGTAATCTGGATTGTAGGAAAGAATGTAATGTGCGATGGAATGCATCAAATGCGTCTTTCCAAGTCCAACACCTCCGTAGATGAACAGCGGATTGCCGTAATCTCCGGGATCTGATGCGACAGCCAGAGCTGTTGCGTGGGCAAGTTCGTTGTTTTTGCCAACGACAAAAGTATCAAATGTGTAATTAGGATTCAGCGTTTTGTTTGTAATGATCGATGCAGCAGGTTTTTTCTCCGGCTCTACAGTCTGGGTGGCCTCAATTTTGCCGAGTTCTTCGCTGGTCGTAATGTGAATATCATAAACGTCATTAAAATACTCTGAAATAGTGACTTTCAGAGGCTGTTCGAACTTTTTCTTTATATAGCTGCACATTTGCTCTAGTTCATTGTTGACGAGAATGGTAATTGTATGACCTTCGACAGAATAGACAGTTAAAGGCTTTATCCATGTGTTAAAAGCAACGGGAGAAATGTCATGCTCAATTCTCATAATATCCAATATCTGATCCCAGTTTTCTCGAATTTTGTTAATCACGATAATCCCCCTAATTATAGTTTACTTACTAAATATTTTATAACATTTTAAATTTTTTTACAATGCTTTTGGTGAAATCTTGTGTGGAAA
>NZ_JBBMEK010000301.1:0-3748 GCF_040096555.1 Coprococcus intestinihominis
TTCATCGTAAACCGTCCGAAGACAGAGAACGAGACGGTTTATTACAACGTGGATTACATTCATACTGCAATCTATGAGAACAAAGAAATCAAATTCCATTATGCAGAGTGGACCGTTGAGAAGAAATTTAAACTGAAAAAAGACGGTGCTTTCTATGTTGTCAGTCCATGGGCACTGACTTGGGATGATGAGAACTATTACCTAGTAGCCTATGATGCAGCAGCCGGAATTATTAAGCATTACCGTGTTGATAAGATGCAGCATACAGAAATATTGGAAACAAATCGAAAAGGGGAAGAATCTTTCAAGAATTTTGATCTTGCCTCTTTTGCTAAGAAGACATTTGGAATGTATGGTGGAGTTGATGCAGAGGTTACACTGGAATGCAAAAACGAGTTGGCTGGTGTTGTGATTGACCGTTTTGGTCATGATGTATGGCTGATTCCTCAGGGAGAAGATCATTTTAAAACAAGAGTTCTTGTATCAGTAAGTCCACAGTTTTTCGGCTGGGTAACGGGTATTGGGACTGGAATGAGAATTATTGCTCCAGAAAATGTAAAGCAGCAATATAAGGAATATTTACAGGATGTGTTGGGGAACTATTAGATTAGTATTGCTATTTGAATATTGAGTTATCTCTTTTATTCAAAAATGAATAAAAGATGGATTTGCTTAAATGAGAAATAAGTAAATCCATCTTGTTATTATAAATGAAATCTATCCTCTCCCATTTCTGTCATCCAGAAGAATGCTGCAGAAAATTCCTTTGGTTTTGTGAGTACCGGTACAGTGAGAATTTCTTTCTGTACACCAAGTGCTTGTGCCAACTTTTTTAATAGTTCCTCTCTAGGCATACGTGCATTGGTCTCATACTGAGCAATCCGGACATCAGCGGTATTTTCAGGAAATCCAACTGCCATGCCAAGTTCTTTCTGGGTAAGATTGGTTTTACGTCTTAAATATCGTAATTTTTCTCCAAATGTAATCATAGTCATATCCTCATATTTTATATATGTTGAGGTGCCGATCTGGCACCTCAGTTTTTTAAGTAACAATTATTCTCCGGAACTTCCAAAGGCATTCGTGCCTCTCTCTTTTCCCAGATCAAATACAAAATCTGCAATAATGATGGGGGTGATCACCAGTTGGCCTACTCTCGTATCTTTAGAGATGGTCTGAGCTTTATTGCTGACATTGCTGATGATGGCATGGATCTCTCCACGGTATCCGGAGTCAACCGGCGGTAGTTCGCAGGTCAATCCTTTCTCTGCCATGCTGCTTCTGGGAAATACAAATCCGGCATATCCGTCTGGAAGAATCAATCCGAATCCCAAAGGGATTTTTACAATTTCTCCTGGCTTGATGGTACAGTCATAAGGCATATACACATCGGCACCGGCATCGTTTTCATGTACACGGAGTGGATTGTGTCCGGGAGTAAGTCCAAAATCAATGAGCCTTATTTTCAT
This sequence comes from Coprococcus intestinihominis, assembly GCF_040096555.1. Classification (NCBI taxonomy): domain Bacteria; kingdom Bacillati; phylum Bacillota; class Clostridia; order Lachnospirales; family Lachnospiraceae; genus Coprococcus; species Coprococcus intestinihominis. The sequence continues at coordinate 1,470 of NZ_JBBMEK010000301.1, forward strand.
ACCGCGTCACCTCTGAAAAGTAATGGATAATCCATATGAAGAATTTCATCGGGCAGCAGGATATGGTCAATGGGATGGCCGCAACTCATTTTTCCTTCCAGGCATTTTCCTTTCTGACAAAATGGACCTGTCTGTTCTGGAGTAAAAAGAGCTGGACTCAATTCATACAGATTCTGCCAGATCATAAGCATCACAATTCTCATTTCATCAGTATTTCTGCGGCAGCATCATGGCTGATCCCGGCATTGCACAGACGGTCATAACAGACCATGTCTGCCTGACAGCTTTCCAGATAAAGCGCCTGAATTTCCGAAGGTGCGGAAATAATTTCATATGGAATTGCAAAATCAGCTTCTCCGGAATAGTTGCTGTACTGTAATGATGCGCTCATGAACTTTACTTCGTTCTGGTGCCGAGTAATCTGGGAAAGGAATCTTCTGCTGGCACCAACGACAGCCAGGGTAATTACTGTAAATTTCTGAATGGCAGGGTGAGGAAGTTCTCCCAGATTGGTTAATGTTTCATTCGTAAAGGATTGGTTATACAGATCCATCAGGTCATTCATGGAATGGATGATATGCCCTCTCTGGGTCAGCCTTGCGGCAAAGACCATATTCTTTTCTGCCTCTTTTACTGCAAAGCAGTTCAGGATTTTTGTTTCGATTCTATTCATGGGCACCCTCCTCTCTGACCAATGCATTGAGCAGGAACAGATAATTCAAGGTATCTGTAATCTTCTCATTCCAAATGCTCTGATCATAAGATTCCTGTTCTGAAAAGCACATATCATAAATTGAGATGATATGTTTCGCCATCATTCCGGCAAGAGCTCTTTCGGGTGTACATTCTTGCAGAGCTGCAGCGGTTTTAAATGCGCTGAGTCTGTCCGGGCTGTTTCCGGTATATTCTTTTGCTTTGTTCAACAGGGTTTCTTCACAACGTTTCACCTGCTGTTCAAAAGTCAAATGAAATTCTGTTTGTGTCATAATGTCTTGTCCTCCTTCTTTTTGTGTTGTGTATTAGTTTTTGATTTTTCTGTTTGTGCCGGTTGTTCATAAGAATTGTGAACCAATGGTTCTTCCATTCCGAGAATGGCATCTACATTTGCACCGGCGATTTCCAGTTCTTTGTGATAATCTCTGAATTGTTTTACAACTGATTTCTGGGTATCAATAGATCCCTGTAATTCTGTTTTTTGAGATTTCAGTGCTTTCATCGACAACATCTTTCCGTCCGGATAGAATGCTTTTAACCAGTCGCGGGCTTCTTCATAAAATCTGATTTCTGAAGAATGCTCCTGCCGGAATTTCTTTTTATTTCGTGATTTCAGAAATTCTGCATACACTGATTTGGAAGCAAAATACTGACCGGTGTAATGGATCTGTGAGTTCAGAGTTTTCATTTTGGAAGTGAGATCAGAAAGCTGATCATGAGCCTCTTCCATTTTCGCCTGAATGTCTGCGGTCTGCTTTTCCAGATCCTCTCTGGTGTCATAACCATGATCCTGGATATAAATCAGGGTATTTGCCATTTGCTGGAGATTGCTGATCTTCACCTTCCGGGCGTAAGCCTGATTCTGCATCGCCTTTACATTTGTCTGGAGATCCGTCACGAGACGAAGTTCTGATTTTATGTAAAAGATGACAAATGGATCCTTATGATAATCGGCTTTTGTAGCATTCTCCGATTGGTGAGTGCTTTTGTGAGAAAGATCTTTCCTGTTTTCATGATTCTGAAATACCTGTTCCAGAAAGTCTTTTCCATAGTTGGCACCCAGAGATTCTGCGGAGATTCGTCTGTCTCGGTCCGGATGAAGATAACGATAACTTCCTCTTTTCTCGATGACAGAAATATTGAACCTGTCCAAAAGCAGTGACTGGAATTCATCAAAACTTCTGGATATCTTAGAACATTCATCAATCGCATCCCGCAGAAACTGTTTTTGTGTCTGGAATACGGTGGAAGTCGGTTTCAGTCCGGCAGCACGGATTTTCTCATTCACTTTATCCAGTTCATCCTGCCCATGCGCCTTTGCCCAGTATTCTTCTTTAGTTATTTTTGCGGGAGCAGGAGAAAGAAGGTCAACTTGATGTAGTCCTTCCCGGTTGCACATATCCATGACTTCCTGTTTCAGATGATTCAATAATTTGTTTGTGGACCGATGCTTATAACCGGCTTCCTGCTCATGAGGCTTGTCCATGTAGTTTTGTCGTTCAACCGCATATTTGCGGACACTGTTGATGACGATATGGGTATGAATATTACCGGAGCCATTGTGT